>CAZLDN010000003.1:0-82928 GCA_964558355.1 uncultured Candidatus Solibacter sp. | reverse complement strand
GAAGGCGGCCGCACGGTGGGCGCCGGCACGGTGAGCGAGGTTATCGAGTAGGGATTTGTGAGAGCAGGCGGGCGGTCGTCTGGAATCAGGCGGCCGCAAGCCGGAAAGCGGCCCGCCAGCAAAGCGGGCTGGCAGGATCAGGGAACGCGAGCATAGCAATGGCACAAAGCATCACGAAGCGCATTCGCATCCGGTTGAAGGCGTACGATCACCGCCTGTTGGATCAATCCACCAACGAGATCGTGGAGACGGCGAAGCGCGCCGGCGCCAGTGTGGCGGGACCAATCCCGCTGCCGACCCAGCGCAGCAGCTACACGGTGAACCGCTCTCCGCACGTGGACAAGAAGTCGCGCGAGCAGTTTGAGATCCGCACACATAAGCGGATTCTAGACATCATCGAGCCGACACAGGACACCGTGGACGCTTTGTCCAAGTTGGACCTGCCGGCGGGCGTTGATGTCGAGATCAAGGCCTACCATAAGGGCGCGAAGTAAGGCGTGAAGTAAGGCAGAAGGAAGCCCAAAGGCTGTAAGGCCCAGAGGTTTCAAGGAAGAGACGGCCCCGCCGGCGGAAGAGTCCGGGAGGCGGGTGCAGGTGAGGGAATATGAGCCCAGGAATCATCGGCAAGAAAATCGGTATGACTCAGGTCTTCCGGCCTGACGGGCAAGTGGTGCCCGTGACGCTGTTGAAGGCGGGTCCGTGCGTTGTCATCCAGCGCAAGACGCCAGCCGCGGACGGCTACGACGCCGTTCAGCTTGGAATGGTTGAGTTTGCGCGGAAAACAACCAAGCCGTTGGCCGGCCATTTGAAAAAGGCGGGGGCGGACGGCGTTAAGATGATCCGCGAGTTCCGTCTCGGCAATGGGCAGGGCGATGTGAAAGCGGGCGACCGCGTGCTGGTCGATCAGTTCAAGCCGAAAGACAAAGTGGACGTCACTGGCGTGAGCAAGGGCCGCGGTTTTGCCGGCGTCATGAAACGCCACAATTTCGGTGGCGGCGATGGAAGTCATGGGTCGATGTTCCACCGGGCGCCTGGTTCGATCGGCGCGTCGAGCTACCCGTCGCGGGTCTTCCCTGGAACGCGCATGCCGGGCCAGATGGGCCACGCACAGGTGACGGTGCGCAACCTCGAGGTAATCGATGTGGACACCGAGGATAACGTGTTGATGGTCAAGGGCGCGGTGCCGGGTCCCAACGGCGGCTACGTGATTGTGAAGCGCGCCAAGAGGTAACGAAACGATGCCCAAGGTTGATGTCGTCGATCTAAAGAATACGAAGGTAGGCGAGGTGGAGCTGGCCGATGAGGTCTTCGCCGCGCCTGTGAACGAAAGCCTGATTTACGAGAGTGTCCGCAACTACCTGGCAGGCCGGCGCGGCGGAAACGCGAAGACCAAGAGTCGCTGGGAAGTGGCCGGGTCGGGCAAGAAACTGTGGCGCCAGAAGGGCACGGGCCGGGCTCGCGTGGGTTCGGTGCGCAGCACGCTGTGGCGTCATGGCGCGACCACGCACGGTCCGCAACCGCGCGATTACGGTTACCGCCTGAACAAGAAGATGGTGACCGGCGCGTTGCGCTCGGCGCTGTCCGCGAAGCTCCGCGACGGCGAGTTGGTCGTGGTAAACGGCTTTAGCCTGGCCGATCACAAGACCAAGTCCATGGCGTCGGTGGTTGAAACGCTCGGCGGCAAGCGCACGGTGTTGCTTGTGAGCACGAATGAGGCGAACCGCAACCTGGAGTTGGGTTCGCGGAACCTGCCGGGCGTGAAACTGGTGGCGACCAGGGACGTGACGACCTACGACCTCTTGGCGCACAAGCAGATTGTGTTGAGCCAAGCGGCTGCCGAGAAACTGTCGGAGGCGTTGGCGAAATGAAGATTTACGACGTGATCATCCGCCCGGTGGTGACCGAGAAAGGCCTCGCGAAGAAAGAGAGCGAACACACGCTTTGCTTCGAGGTCAACAAAGGCGCCACGAAGACCGATATCAAGGGCGCGGTTGAGAAGCTGTTCAAGGTGAAGGTGTCCGACGTACGGACAGCCAACTTTGAGGGCAAATTGCGCCGGCGCGGCCGTTACTCGGGCTACACGCAGGACTGGAAGAAAGCCTACGTGAAGCTGAAGGCGGACCAGAAAATGCCGGAGTACGCTGAACTGGTGTAGCCGGTTCGGGCTCAATAGAAAGGCGAAACCCTATGCCAGTCAAATATTTCAAACCGACGACGCCGACCCGCCGTTTCGCTTCCGTTCTGGACAAGAGCGAGCTAACCAAGGAAACGCCGGAGAAATCCCTGACCGAAGGGATCAAGAAGTCGGGCGGGCGCAACAACAAAGGCAGAATCACGATCCGGTTCCGGGGCGGCGGGCACAAGCGCGCCTACCGTGTGATCGACTTCAAGCGCGACAAGGCGGGCATTCCGGCCAAGGTGGCTTCGATCGAGTACGATCCGAATCGCTCAGCGAACATCGCACTGCTCAACTACGTTGACGGGGAGAAGCGGTACATCCTGTATCCGGTCGGTCTTGAAGTGGGCCGGACTGTGATGTCCGGGCCCGGAGCCGACATTCTTCCGGGCAACGCGCTGCCGCTGGCCAACATTCCCGAAGGCACGACGATCCACAATATCGAACTGCGTCCGGGCAAGGGCGGGCAGATGGTTCGTTCGGCCGGCGGATCGGCGCAATTGGTCTCCCGCGAGGGCAGTATCGCGCTGGTGAAACTACCGTCGGGCGAAGTGCGCAAGGTTCCGACCGTGTGCTATGCCACGGTCGGGCAGGTGGGCAATCAGGATCACGAGAACGTGTCGTTGGGCAAGGCCGGCCGCACCCGTTGGATGGGCAAGATGCCGCACAACCGGGGCGTTTCGATGAACCCGGTGGACCACCCGCATGGCGGCGGCGAAGGTCGCACGTCGGGCGGACGTCACCCGGTGACGCCGTGGGGTCAGCCGACCCGCGGATTCCGGACGCGAAACAACAAGCGGACCGACGATCAGATCGTCACCCGCCGTTACGGAAAGAAGTAAGAGCGGAGAGAGTGAATCAACGATGAGCCGTTCAGTCAAAAAAGGGCCATTCGCCGACACGCATCTGACGGACAAGATGGCGGCGTTGAATAGCAAGAACGAAAAGAAGGTGGTTCGGACCTGGTCGCGGCGGTCAACCATCATACCCGATTTCATTGGCCACACCATCGCGGTGCACAACGGCAGGAAGTTCATCCCCGTGTATGTGACCGAGAACATGGTGGGCCACAAGTTGGGCGAGTTCTCCCCCACGCGGACCTTTAGGGGCCATGTGGGCAAGAGCGACAAGTCGGGCAAGTAGGCGCGGATGCAGCGAACCGGTAGGCCGGTAGAGGATCTTGAACGATGCAAGTGAAAGCGGAAGCCAGATATGTTCGGGTCTCGGCGCAGAAGGCGAGGCTGGTGGTGGATTTGATCCGCGGGCGGAAAGCCGGCGAGGCGATCACGATCTTGCGGACCACGAACAAGCGGATCTCCCCCGAAGTTGAAAAAGTGCTGCGTTCGGCCATCGCCAACGCCGAGGACCGTTTCACCGATGTGGACGTCGATAGCCTTACGGTGACGGAAGCATATGTCAACGAAGGGCCTCGTCAGAAGCGGATCCGGCCGGCGCCGATGGGCCGGGCCTATCGCTACCAGCGCCGGACGTCGCACATCGTGGTGAAGGTGGGCGATGGTGTTGCCGAGGCGGTCGCGAAGGCCGAGGCGAAGGAAAAGGAATAGAGGACTGGAATGGGCCAGAAAGTTCATCCGTACGGTTTCCGGCTGGGAGTGACAAAGAACTGGCGTTCACGCTGGTTCGCCACGGCCGACTATGCCAAGCTGCTGCATGAAGACCTCCAGTTGAAGCAGGCTCTCCGGGAGCGGCTGAAAGCTGCCGGTGTGAGCGCGGTGGAGGTGGAGCGCCCGGGCGGCTCGAAGCTGCGCATCACGATCCACACCTCGCGTCCCGGTCTGATCATCGGACGCAAGGGCGCCGAGATCGAGAAGCTGAAGCAAGAGCTTTCTCAGCAGACCAAGCGCGAAGTCTTCATCGACATTCAGGAAGTGCACAAGCCCGAAATGGACTCGCAGTTGGTGGCCGAGTCCATCGCGCTGCAGTTGGAAAAGCGCGTGGCTTTCCGGCGCGCGATGCGCAAGGCCGTTGAGAGCGCGCTTCGGTTTGGCTGCAAGGGCATCAAGGTTCGCGTGTCGGGCCGTCTGAACGGCGCCGAGATTGCACGCAGCGAGTGGTATCTGCAGGGCCAACTTCCGCTGCACACTCTGCGTGCCGATATCGATTATGGTTTTGCCGAAGCCCACACCACCTACGGCGTGATCGGCGTGAAGTGCTGGGTATACAAGGGTGAAGTGCCGACAGGCGGACTCCTGCGGCGGTCGCGATCAGACGAGCCCCGGCGCAACCCGCGGCGTGATCGTCGCGAAGCCCGCCCGACGCATGCCCCGGCGCCTGTGAGCGCGCCGCCGGTTGAAAGCGGAGCGGTGCAGGAAGCGCCGGCTTTCGAGACGCCGCGAATGGGCGCCCCCGTTGTGCCACCAGTAGCGGCTCCGCCGCAACCGGCCTGGAAGGCTGAACCTGGCCCGGAAGAGACGCCGCAAAGCTAGCGCGAATGCGGTCGAGGAATAAGGACTTAAGGGAGAACGGAGACAGACAGCCATGTTGATGCCGAAGAGAGTCAAATACCGCAAGCAACAGCGCGGCCGCCGCAAGGGCTTGGCGTGGCGCGGCTCCACGCTGTCATTCGGCGACTTCGGCCTGAAGGCCACAACCGTCGGCTGGGTGACGGACCGCCAGATTGAAGCTGCCCGTATCGCCATGACGCGCTTCATTAAGCGCGGAGGCAAAGTGTGGATCCGGCTGTTCCCGGACAAGCCGATCACGAAGAAGCCGGCCGAGACCCGCATGGGTAAGGGCAAGGGCGCACCCGAGCAGTGGGTGGCCGTGGTGCGGCCGGGCAAGATCATGTTTGAGATGGAAGGCGTGTCCCTGGAATTGGCGACCGAAGCGATGCGGCTTGCCGCGATGAAGCTGCCGGTGAGAACAAAGCTGGTGACCCGGCAGGAGCAGGCCGGTTCATAAGGGATAGGGCCTGAGACCATCTCCCACAAGAGAGAAGTCGAGGATGAGCGAGAGATGAAACCCGATCAGATTCGAGCATTGGACAACAAAGAGCTGGCCTCGAAGGCCGGTGAGATCGAAGACCAGATTTTCCGGCTGCGGTTCCAGATGTCGCTGGGCCAGATGGACGGTTTGAAGAAGTATCGCGAATTGCGAAAGGACCGTGCCCGGCTGTCGACTATCCAGCGCGAGCGCGACTTGAACTCTGCGAAGGAGGCCAGCTAGACCATGGCGCAGGCAACGGCAGGCCGTAGGAACGAGAAGGTGGGCGAGGTGGTGTCCACCAAAATGGCGAAGACCATCGTGGTCCAGGTCACGCGGCGGGTCCCACACCCGCTCTACAAGCGGATCGTCACGATGCGAAAGAAGTTTTATGCCCACGACGAGGAACAGACGGCCCGGACGGGTGATGTCGTCAAGATCGTGGAGAGCCGCCCGCTGAGCAAGTTGAAGCGGTGGACGCTTGGTGAAGTCGTGCGCCGCGCAGTGGACACGACCGTGGTCAAAGCGGCCGAATAGGCCGCGGCTTTTGACAGGCGAAGAAGGATAAAGGAAATCCGCCATGATTGGAATGAGAACAATGCTGGAGGTCGCCGACAACAGCGGCGCGCGAAAACTCCAGTGCATCCTGCCGCGCGGCGGCGACAAGGGTTTGACGGCCGGCCTGGGCGACATCGTGACGGCGGCGGTGAAGGAAGCCGCACCGGATTCCAACATCAAGAAGGGCAAGGTTGTTCGTTGCGTGATCGTTCGGATGAGGAAAGAGACCCGGCGCAAGGATGGCACCTACATCCGTTTTGATTCCAACGCGGCCGTGCTCGTCAACGAACTCGGCGAGCCGGTTGGAACGCGCGTGTTCGGGCCAGTGGCGCGCGAGTTGCGCGACAAGCGGTTCATGAAGATTGTGTCGCTTGCTCCGGAGGTGATTTAACATGGCGGGTCGGCTGGCGACAAGGCATAACGAACCGAAGCCCAAGGTTCGAACGAAGATCAAGAAGGGCGACGTGGTGAAGGTCATCACCGGCCGGGACAAGGGCAAGGCTGGGCGCGTTCTCGAAGTGGACCGCGACAAGGGCCGGGTCCTGGTGGAAGGCGTCATGATGATGAAGAAGGCCGTGCGCCCAAACCCGGCGAAGGGCATCAAGGGTGGTCTGGCGGAGCGCGAGGCTTCGGTCCACCTGTCGAACGTGATGATCCAGACCAGCGACGGCAAGACCAGCCGCATCGGTGTTCGGGAAGAGAAAGTCGGGGCCAAGGTCCGCCGCGTGCGGGTGGCCCGCAAGACCGGCGAGACCCTGGACAAGAAGTAGGCTAGGGACCAGGAAACGTCAGGAGAAAGCAGCCAGAGATGAAGGCGAGACTGAGAGAGCATTACGAAACGAAGGTGACGGCTGAGCTCACCAAGCAATTCAGCTACACCAACCCGATGGCCGTGCCGAAATTGGTGAAGGTGACCGTGAACATCGGCATGGGCGAAGCGACGCAGAACCCGAAGGTGCTGGACGGCGCCGTGAACGAACTCACCGCCATTACCGGCCAGAAGCCGGTGATCACGAAGGCGCGCAAGTCCATCGCCGCTTTTAAGCTCCGCGAGGGAATGTCGATCGGTTGCATGGTGACGCTTCGCGGCGACAAGATGTATGAATTCCTTGACCGCCTGATGAACGTCGCGCTGGCGCGCGTCCGCGATTTCCGCGGCGTTTCGAGCCGCAGTTTCGACGGCCGGGGCAACTACACGCTCGGCGTGAAGGATCAGTTGATCTTTCCCGAGATCGATTACAACAAGGTTGAGAAAACCAAGGGCATGAACATCTGCATCACCACCACGGCCAAAACCGACGCCGAGGCGCTGGCGCTGCTGAAGGCCATGGGCATGCCGCTCCGGCAGAACTAGGGGCCGGGAAAGGAAACAGGTTTCATACGATGTCAACCAACGCAAGAGAAGCCAAGAGCCGCGCTTCGCAAGAGAAGATCACACGGGCGAAAGCGGCGGGCAAGAAGGTTCCGAAACTCGAAGTGCGGCACCGCAACCGTTGCCTCAGGTGCGGCCGGTCGCGAGCGTACATGCGCAAGTTCAAGCTGTGCCGAATCTGCTTCCGGCAGTTGGCGCTGCAAGGTGAGATCCCGGGCGTGGTGAAGTCGAGTTGGTAGGCCCAGCCGCCATCGACCGAGCCATCGTAGAGAGCAGAGCAGGAAGAAAGTAGACATGATTTCCGATCCCATCGCCGACATGCTCACGCGCGTGAGGAACGCGCTATCGGCGCGCCACCAGAAAGTGGACGTGCCCGCCTCGAAATTGAAGACCGAGATCGCGCGGATCTTGAAGGACGAAGGCTACATCCTCAACTACAAGATCGTGGACGACGACAACCACAAGGCGATTCGCGTGTATCTGAAGTATACGCCGGCCAACCAGCCCGTCATTTCGCACATGACGCGCCTGTCGCGGCCCGGGTGCCGCGTCTATGTAGGCTCCGGCGAGATCCCGAAGGTGCTCGGCGGGCTGGGCATCAACATCATCACAACGCCGAAGGGCGTGATGACGGGCAAGACCGCTCATAAGGAAGGCGTTGGCGGCGAGTTGTTGTGCGAAGTCTGGTAGACCCGGACAGAAGAAGTTTGTAGCGATGAGCGCGGTCCGGAAATGAACAGGTTTCCTGGAAAGCGGACTGGAGAGAAACAATGTCAAGAGTAGGAAAGAAGCCAATCCCGCTGCCGGCAGGCGTGAAAGTGACCTGCGACGGGATGATCAAAGTTGAGGGGCCGAAGGGCAAACTGACCGTGCCGCTCCCCGAGGGCGTGAGGTTGGAACAGAATGGCGCGTCGCTTGAGGTCAAGCGGGACAGCGACAGCTACGCCGCGGTCCACGGACTGACGCGCGCGCTGACGGCCAACGCCGTCACAGGCGTCAGCACGGGGTTCATCCGCGAGTTGGACATCGTGGGCATCGGCTACCGCGCCGAGGTCAAGGGCGAGGCGATTGTTTTCACGCTGGGCTACTCGCACACGATCGAGTTCCTCCTGCCCAAGGGCGTGGAGTGCAAGATCGAGAAGATGACGCACCTCACCCTGTCGAGTATCGACCGTCAGCAGTTGGGCCAAGTCGCGGCCAATATACGCTCGCTGCGACCGCCGGAACCCTACAAGCTGAAGGGTATCCGCTACACGGGCGAAGTGTTGCGCAAGAAGGCCGGCAAGACCGGCGCGAGCGCCAAGTAAGGCGTGCGGCGGATGAAGGAGATCGGATAAGCCATGATTCATAAACCAAGCAAGGACGCCCGCCGGCGCAGGATCCACACGCGAATCCGGGCTCAGGTGAAAGGGACCGAAGCGCGTCCGCGCCTGGCCGTGTTCCGCAGCCTCAAGCACATCTACGCGCAGGTGATCGACGACCGGGCGGGCAGAACGCTGGTGGCCGCGTCGAGCGCGGAAAAGAATGCTCCTGCCAACGGCGGCAATGTCGCCGGAGCGAAGGAGATCGGCAAACTGATCGCCCAGCGGGCGCAGTCGGCCGGGCTCAAAGCAGTGGTTTTCGACCGCGGTGGCTTCCTTTACCACGGCCGTATCAAGGCGCTGGCCGAAGCGGCGCGCGAAGCTGGACTGGAGTTCTAGACCAATGCCTGTGACCTCAGTGAAAAGAATCGATCCCAAGACGCTGAACCTGAAGGAACAGGTCGTCAGCATCAACCGCGTGACCAAGGTGGTCAAGGGCGGCAAGAACCTGAGCTTCTCGGCTTTGGTTGTCGTCGGCGACCCCGATCAGAAAATCGTCGGTTACGGCATGGGCAAGGCCAAGGAAGTACCTTCGGCGATCAAGAAGGGCATTGAAGCCGCTAAGAAGAACTTGCACCAGGTGCACACTCTGGGCACCACAATCCCGCACCGTGTGCTCGGCAAATTCTGCTCGTCGGAAGTTCTGTTGAAGCCGGCGCCGGAAGGCACGGGTGTCATCGCCGGTGGAGCCGTCCGCGCTGTCATCCAGGCGGCCGGGATTCCGAACGTGCTGACCAAATCGCTTGGCCGGCGTAACCCGCATAACGTTGTGAAGGCGACCATCGTCGCTCTCGACCTGCTCCGCGATAAGGCGGGCGTGGCCGAGTTGCGCGGCATCGCCGTGGAGAACCTGTAACCATGGCTGACGCGAAGATCAAAATCCAGTTGATATCCAGCCCGATCGGCAGCCCGGAGAAGCACAAGAAGATCGTGCGGGCACTGGGGCTGCACAAGATGAACCAGACGGTGGAAAAGCCTGATACGCCTGGCTTCCGCGGCATGGCCAAGAAAGTGCCTCACCTGTTGAAAGTGGTCGAGTAAGAGGATAGACGCGATGGACCTAAGCAATATCAGTCCCCCGAAGGGACAAGTCAAGAAGCAGCGGCGCATCGGCCGCGGCATGGGTTCGGGCCGCGGCAAGACCTCGGGCCGCGGAATGAAGGGCCAGAAATCAATCTCCGGCTACTCCCACATGCGCGGCTTTGAAGGCGGCCAGATGCCAATGCATCGCCGGTTGCCGAAGCGCGGCTTCTCGAACGCACTGTTCCAGAAGGACCATGCGGTGATCAATGTCAGTACGCTCGAAAAGCTCGAAGGCGATGTGTTCAGCCCCGAGTCGTTGAAAGCGGCTGGAGTGATCAAGAAGCTCGGAGACGGGCTGAAGATCCTCGGTAACGGTGAACTGAATCGCAAGATCAGCGTGACCGCCCACCTCTTCTCGAAGTCCGCCGAGGAGAAGATCAAGGCGGCTGGCGGTACCGTGACCGTGATTCCGCCGAAAGTCACCGTGCTCGCGAAATAGGATGGCTCAAGTAGGACGTTAACCCATGTCCAAGTTTTTCGAAGCCCTGGCCAACGTTTTTCGGGTCCCCGACCTGAGAAGACGGGTCATGTTCACTCTCGGGCTGCTGGCTGTCTACCGGTTGGGCGCCGCTGTCCCGATCCCCGGCGTCGACGCCGCGAAGTTCCAGGAGTTCTTCAACCGCAACCAGGGGAGCTTCTTCGGTTTCCTCGACCTGTTCAGCGGCGGCCAGTTCAGTTCGATGACCGTCTTCGCCCTGGGCATCATGCCCTACATCACGGCATCGATCGTTCTTCAGTTGCTGACTGTTGTTGTCCCCACCCTTGAAAAATTGCAGAAAGAGGGCGAGTTGGGGCGGCGCAAAATCACGCAATGGACGCGCTACCTGACCATCGGACTCTCGATCATGCAGTCGATGTTTATCGCCACGGCGTTGCAGAGTCAGGGCGACTTCGTGATCAACCCCGGTATCGGTTTTGTCCTGATGACGATTCTTACGCTGACCACGGGCACGGCTTTCATCATGTGGCTGGGCGAACAGATCACCGAGCGCGGCGTCGGAAACGGGATGTCGCTGATCATCTTCGCCGGCATTGTCGCCGGGCTGCCCGGAGCGATCTATAACATCTATACAAACACCTTCGTCACCAACACCTGGCACCCGATGCACATGCTGGTCATCATCACCTTCATGGTGTTCGTGGTGGCATTCATCGTGCTTGTCGAGCGCGGTGAGCGCCGGATCCCGGTGCAATACGCCAAACGCGTGGTCGGCCGGCGGATCATGGGCGGTCAGGCGACCCATATGCCTTTGAAGGTGAATGCCGGCGGCGTGATCCCGGTCATCTTCGCCAGTTCGTTGCTTGCTTTTCCGATGACGATGATGGCGATTCCGGCCATCGCCAACAACAAGTGGCTCAACGGGCTTCTTTCAGCCGTGCGCCATGGGGAGCCGATGTACTTCGTGCTCTTCATCACGCTGATCGTCTTCTTCTCGTTCTTCTATGTTTCGATCATCTTCAACCCGAATGAAGCGGCCGACAACATGCGCAAGTACGGTGGGTTCATCCCAGGAATCCGGCCCGGCAAGAATACGGCCGAGTACATGAACAGGATTCTGACGCGGATCACCGTGGTCGGCGGACTCTACCTCGCCGTGCTTTCGATCATCCCGGAAGTGATGATCAGCGGCATCAAGTTGCAGCACCTGCCGCCCGCTGTACTGGGGAATTGGATCGACGCGGTTTTCCCGCGATTCATCCTCGACGGTCTCAACGTGTCTTTCTATTTCGGCGGCACGTCGCTGCTGATCGTGGTCGGCGTGGCGATGGATACGGTGAACCAGGTGGAGGCGCAGTTGATCATGCGCCACTACGAGGGTTTCACTCCGCGTTCGGGCAGAATTCGCGGGCGCAGGAGCAGTTCAGCGTAGGGATTTAAAGTATGCGGCAGGGACCTCCAGGCCGGGCAGTTTCGTTCCGGCGAATGAGCGTTCGGAACAACAGGTAGCGCGAGTAACGATGAATCAAGAGACGGCGGAGAGAACGCCGAAAGCGCTGATCCTGTTTGGGCCTCCGGGTTCAGGCAAGGGCACGCAAGCCAAGATGCTTAAAGAGACCCTCGGGGTCCCGCATATCTCCACCGGGGATATGCTGCGTGACCGGATCGCACTGGGTGATCCGCTGGGACGCCAGGTGCAGGGCCTGATGCAGGCTGGCCGGCTGGTTCCGGACGAGGTTGCAAACAGGTTGGTGGATGAGAGGATCGCCAGGCCCGATTGTGCGGGCGGGTTCATCCTGGATGGTTATCCGCGGACGATTCCACAAGCGGAAGCGCTTGGGAAGCGGCTGAGGGAGTCGGGTTTTGAAACAGTGGTGATCCACCTCAAAGTGGATTACACTATAGTTATCAAGCGGATTGCGGGCCGGCGGCAGTGTCCTGCCTGCGGAACCCTTTACAGTTTGACTTCGAACCCGCCGAGGACGCCGGATGTTTGCGACCTGGATGGCGCGACACTGGCTGTTCGCGACGATGACCAGGAGACTGTGATTCGTGAGCGCCTCGATGCATATGAGCGCCAGACGCGTCCGTTGCTTGAGTATTTTGCCGGTACTGGTCATCCACTCCATGAGGTGGATGGCGGCACGGAGTCGCCCGAAGCGATTCTGTCCCGGATTGGCGGTTTGTTAAAGTTAGGATGATTATCCGGAAGAGTCCTGCGGAGTTGGAGAAGATGCGGCGCGCCGGCCTGCTGGTGCATGGCATTCTGACCGAACTCAAAGGAATGATCCGGGAAGGTGTTTCGACGCTGGACCTTGAGAACGTTGCCGAGCGGATGATCCTGGATGCGGGCGCCAAGCCGGCATTCAAGGGGTACTATGTCCCGGCGGCTGGCGGCAAATATCCCTTCGTGCTCTGCACTTCGGTCAACGAGGAGGTGGTGCATGGGATGCCGTCGGAGAAGAGAGTACTGAAGTCCGGTGACATCATCTCGATCGACACCGGGGTGCAACTGGAGGGCTACTTTGGCGACTCGGCTGTCACCATTCCGGTGGGCGAGATCAGCGAGGCGGCCAGGAACCTTCTGAAGGTGACGGAAGCGTCGCTCGAGCTGGCCATCGCTCAGGTGCAAGCGGGCAACCGCCTGTTTGATATCTGTGGCGCGGTCGAACGGCATGTGACGGCGAACGGGTTTTCGATTGTGCGCGACTTTGTCGGCCATGGAATCGGCGCATCGCTCCACGAGGAGCCGCAGGTTCCGAATTATGTCGACCGCCGCAATGAGAATCCTAGGTTGAAGGAAGGCATGGTGTTGGCCATCGAACCGATGGTGAATGCCGGCCAGCCGGAGACGAAGGTGTTGAGCGACCGCTGGACGGCGGTCAGCCGGGATGGCAGCAACTCGGCCCATTTCGAGCACTGCGTGGCGGTGACCTCGAACGGGCCATGGGTGCTGACCCGGCCCTAGGATGAGGCAGGCCATGGCGGTGGAAAGAGCCGTGGTGATTGAGATTCTGCCCAGCGCGGCTTACCGGGTCGAGTTGGGCGGCCGGCAGCAGGTGGTGGCCCACCTGGCGCCGGCGGTGCAGCGGAATTTTGTCCGGCTGCGCGTCAGGGACGAGGTCGAGGTTGAACTCACCTTGGAAGACCCGGCGCGGGGCCGGATCGTAAAGGTGGTCCGGAGCCGCGATTGACGCCTCCGGCATGAAACGAAGACGATGGAAAGCAGAGAACGGGTATGAAAGTCCGGGCGTCAGTCAAGAAAATGTGCGACAAATGCAAGATCATCCACCGCGAAGGCGTTGTGCGCGTGATCTGTACCAACCCGAAGCACAAGCAGCGGCAAGGTTAGAGGACCAGGGAGAAGACCAATGGCGAGAATCGCAGGCGTAGATCTGCCGGCCCGCAGGGCGGCTGAAATTGGACTGACCTATATCTTCGGCATCGGGCGCACGCGCGCCCGGTCGATCCTCCACCGTGCTGGAGTGGATCCTCTGAAGAAGGTCTCTGAGTTGACCGAGGAAGAGGTCAGCCACATCCGCGGGATCATTGAAGATGAAGGCGCCGTTGAAGGCGATCTGCGGAAAGAAGTTTCTCTCAATATCAAGCGGCTCATCGAAATGGGATCCTACCGCGGATTGCGCCACCGCCGTGGCCTGCCGGTCCGCGGCCAGCGTTCGCACACCAACGCCCGTACGCGGAAGGGTCCGCGCCGCGGCACGGTGGCAGGCAAGAAGAAGACCGGCAAGTAAACAGGCTCCGGCAATTCATCAGGCGAGAATAGACAGGACAAAGCGACATGGCGAAGGCACCCGCAAAGGGCAAGAAGAAGTCTTTCAAGAAGAAAGAAAAAAAGAATATACCGGTGGGCGTCTGCCACATCCAGGCGACGTTCAACAACACCATCGTCACTTTCACCGATCAGATCGGGAACGCGATATCGTGGTCCAGTTCCGGTTCGCTCGGCTTCCGCGGATCCAGGAAGGGCACTCCCTTCGCCGCCCAGCAGGCCGCGCTCACGGCGGGCAACAAGGCGAAAGAGACGGCCGGGTTGCGCCAGGTGGAAGTGCGCGTAGCTGGACCCGGCTCGGGCCGGGAGTCGGCCATTCGGGCCTTGGCGACGGTTGGGATCGAAGTGCGCGTCATCCGCGACGTCACCCCCATTCCGCATAACGGCTGCCGGCCACCCAAGCGGCGCAGAGTTTGAGCTTGCGATAGGGACGCCCGCGGTGGGCATCCCGGCGCGTGTTCGGCCTCTGCAATGGGGCCGGATGCTGCGAGGCTGATGTTTGAAATGGAAGCAGGATGAAGGCGCGTGCGCTGTAAACTGCACCTCGATTCAGGTAGTACGAAGGAGGTTACTTGGCCAGATACACAGGCCCGGTCTGCCGGCTCTGCCGGCGCGAAGGCATCAAGCTGTTCCTTAAAGGGGAACGCTGCTATTCAGAGAAGTGCGCCATCGAAAAGCGCAATTTTCCGCCAGGCATGCACGGTCGCGATCGTAAGCCGAAGATTGTCGGTTACGGTCTCCAACTGCGCGAGAAGCAGAAGGCGAAGCGCTATTACGGCGTTCCCGAAGTCCAGTTCCGGAACTCGTTTGAAAAGGCCGCCCGCATGAAGGGCGTGACTGGCGACAACCTGCTGTCGATGCTCGAACGCCGTCTTGATAACGTCGTTCACCGTATCGGTTTCGGCACCAGTCGCGCCATGGCGCGCCAGGTCGTGCGGCACGGGCACGTGATCGTCAACGGCAAAAAGGTGGATGTCCCTTCCTACATCGTTCGGCCCAACGACGTTGTGGAAATCAAGGAAAAGAGCCGGACCAACACTGCCATCCTAGCCGCCCGCGATGCCACGGCACACATGCCCGCGCCCAACTGGCTGGAGGTGGACCGCGAGGCCCTCAAAGCCCGGGTGCTGGCTAACCCGAAACGCGCGGATCTGGTCCAGATCAAGCTGGAAGAGCAGTTGATTGTCGAGCTGTACTCAAAGTAAAGGGGGTAAACGATGTTTAAAGGATTCCAGAAGCCCAAGCGCCTGGTGGCCAACACCGAAACGCTCAATGAGCGCTATGGCATGTTCACCGCTCAGCCATTTGAGCGCGGCTTCGGCACCACCATCGGCAACGCCCTGCGGCGCATTCTGCTCAGCTCCATCGAAGGCGCGGCCATCACGGCCATCCGCATCGACGGAGTCGACCATGAATTTAGTCCCATCCCCGGCGTTGTCGAGGATGCCACCGACATCATCCTGAATCTGAAGCAGATTCCCTTCAAGATGATGGACGATCGACCGAAGTCGATCATCCTGAACGTGGATCAGCCCGGCGAAGTCACCTCCGGAATGATTGACTGCGGACCCGACGTCGAAGTCTTGGACCGCAACATGCACATCGCCACGGTTTCCACTGGCGGACGGCTGAATATCGAAATGCGCCTCAAGATGGGCCGCGGCTATGTCAGCCGGGACCGCAACTTCGACGAGGGTCTCCCGGTCGGCTATATCCCGATCGATTCGGTCCACTCGCCCGTGCGCAAGGTGAAATACACGGTCGAAGCCGCGCGTCTCGGCCAGATGACCGACTACGACAAACTCATCCTCGAGGTGTGGAGCAGCGGCGCCGTTTCGCCGCAGGACTCGATTGGCCTTGCGTCCAAACTTCTCAAGGATCATATGACCATCTTCATCAACTTCGAGGAGATCCCCGAAATGGTGGAAGAGGTGGTCGACCGCCCGGCGGGCCAGGCCAACGAAGTTCTTAACCGTTCGGTCGAGGAACTCGAGCTTTCGGTCCGGTCCTACAACTGCCTTAAGAACGCCAACATCCAGACCATCGGCGATCTGGTTCAGCGCTCAGAGGCTGAAATGCTGCGGACGAAGAATTTTGGACGAAAATCGCTCAACGAGATCAAGGAGATCCTCAGCGGGCTCGGTATGAGCTTCGGCATGAAGGTGGACGCGCAGGGCCGTTTGGTCGGTGGCGGACCCTCATCGGGCTCAAGCTCCGTTTTTGACGAGGGTCAGGATCTCGGCGAGTGATTGCCGTTGACAGGAGATTGATGGAATGAGACACAAAAGAGCCGGTTCCAAACTTAAGCGCGATATGAGCGCGCGCCGGGCCCTCCTGCGCGGCCTGGTCACCAGCGTGATCGAGAGTGAAGGCGAACGCATTATCACCAGCGTCCCCAAGGCCAAGGCGGCCAAGCCGATTCTGGACAAGATGGTCACCCTCGGCAAGAAGGACAGCCTTCATGCGCGGCGTCAGGCGGCGGAGTTTCTACTCACGCCGGCGGCCGTGAAAAAGCTGTTCGATAAGATCGCCCCCCGTTTTTCCCAGCGCAACGGCGGCTACACCCAGGTCATCCGGGTTGGCTGGCGCAAGGGTGACGGCACGGAATTGGCCATTCTCCAGCTCGTCGGTTCGCAGTTGATCCGCCGCGCCGAAGATCGCGCCAAACGGCGTGAAGAGCGCCTCAAAGCGATCAAAGAGGGCCGCGAGGACGAAGGTCAGGCTAGTTCCTAAGCCAACCGTTCAATTCAGCATCCAGGGGCGGGCGCCGCGAGCCGGTTCCCGCCCCTTCCGTTTGCCCTATTGTCCATCCCGCGCACCGCTCCTGCCGTCCGGTCTGCGATATTGTGTTCAAGAGCAATCACGCATGCCGATCACCAGACGCAATTTCCTGGCCGTACCTGCGGCCGCCTACAGCAGCGCGCAAGGGAGCCAGTCGGGCCTGGACCGGCTTCTAACGCCACCCGTTGGACCCGTCGATGCCGTGGTCGATTCCGACACCTACAACGAGATAGACGACCAGTTCGCGGTCGCCTACGCGCTGCTCTCCGCGCCGCGCATCAATGTGGAGGCCATCTATGCCGCGCCGTTCCATAACGAACGGTCAACTTCGGCCGGCGACGGCATGAAGAAGAGCTACGACGAGATCCTGCGGATCCTCGCAAGGATGAAACGCGATCCGAAGGGCTTCGTCTTCGCCGGTTCCAGCCAGTTCATGGGTACGGGCGCGAGGCCCGTGCCGAGTCCGGCGGCCAGCGATCTGGTGGCGCGCGCGATGAAACCGCGCAACGGGCCGCTCTATGTGATCACCGTCGGTGTGCCGACCAACGTTTCGTCAGCGATCCTGATGGAGCCTCGGATCGTGGAACGCATCGTGGTTGTCTGGCTTGGCGGACAACCCTATGACTGGCCCACGGCCCGCGAATTCAATCTCTTCCAGGACCTACCGGCTTCACAGGCGCTTTACAACTCGCGGGTGCCGCTGGTGAACATCCCGACACGGAATGTCTCAGAGCACCTGCGAACGACCGTGGCCGAAATCGACCGGTTTCTGACGGGCAAAACGGCGCTGGCCGAATATCTGCGCTCGGAATTTGCCTCCTTCGCCAAGTGGAAGTCGCCGTCGCGGGAGTACGCCTGGTCGAAGGTGATCTGGGATATTTCGGCCGTGGCTTGGCTGATCGAGCCCAAGTGGGTCCCGACCAAGGTTGTGCCAAGCCCACTCCTGACCGCCGAATTCACCTATCGCAATGAGCCAGGCCGCCACGCGGTCAGGGTGGCGACCGGCGTGAACAGGGACGCGATCTTCAACGACCTCTTCCAGAAGCTGGCCCGGGCGTAGCCGGTTACTTGGCGGGCTGCCGCGCCGATTGGTGCGCGAAAAGCTGCCAGCCAGAGGCGCCTTTGCGGAAGACGTGAAGCGTCATCAGCGTCAACTCCTGCTTGTTTCCGTCGGCGGCCTTGGTGACGTACTTCGCCTTGGCGAAGGCGAGTGAGGTCTTCTGGTCGATCGGCTTCACCGTGATCTCTGAGAACTCGATCACGTAGTACCGGGACTTGCCCGACTTCAGGGCGTCGATGTAGCTCTTCTTCGTATCGACCACGCCGTTGGAGTGGCGGTAGGTGAGGTCGTCGGAGAGGATCTTGTCGAGGGCGGCATAGTCATTCTTCATCATGGCCGTGCCCCAGTCCCGCTCCGCCTTCTCCACTTCAGCGGCAAGATCGGCGGCGGACGCGGCGAACGCGGTCAACATCATCCCGAACAAAATTCGTTTCAGCATGGCAGCTATTCTATCGCCTCGCGGCTCTTCGAATTTGATGGCCCAGCCCATCTGCGGGGCCGGTAGCTTAGCATGGTCAAATGCTTCCCCACTTGGCGCTTCTGCTGGTCCCTGCGTTGGAGCCTGCTGATGCGGCGCGTTTCGCGGGACTCGCGCTCAATTGCGTTCACCGCGAGTATCCCAACAAGATCGCCCACGTCATGAACAGCGGCACTGATGCCCGTCAGCCGCGCGAACTTACGCCCGCGTTCTACGGCTGTTACGACTGGCACTCCTCGGTGCATGGCCACTGGCTGCTCGCGCGGTTGGCGCGCCTGTATCCAAACGAACCCCTCAGCCGGGCATCGCTGGACGCGTTGGCCAAGAGCATCGCGAGCGAGTACATCAGCCGCGAAGTGGCATATCTCAACGGGACCGGCCGCGCGACGTTTGAACGGCCCTACGGCTTGGCTTGGCTACTGGCTCTGGCGCTCGAACTCCGCGAAATGAAGAGTCCGCTTGCGCCGGTGATCGAGCCGTTGGAGCGGGCAGCGGTTGCCAGACTGTCGGCCTGGCTGCCGAAGCTCTCGCACCCGGTGCGGTCTGGAGAACACAGCCAGACGGCGTTCGCCCTGGGTCTGGCGCTGGATTACGCCGATCGCGTCGACGCCGAGTTCGCCTCGCTCATTAGAAGCCGCGCCCGTCAGTTCTACCAGCGGGACAGATCGTGTCCCGTGGCCTATGAACCCTCGGGCGAGGACTTTCTATCGCCCTGCCTGGCGGAGGCTGATCTGATGCGCCGGGTCCTGCGGGCAGATGAGTATTCCACATGGCTGGATGACTTTCTCCCACAGTTGCCCTATTCGCCGCTTGTTGTGACAGATCCCACGGACGGCAAACTCGCTCACCTGGACGGGCTGAACCTGAGCCGGGCCTGGATGTTGACCGGCATCGCATCCGCGCTCGACAAAGACCATCCACGCAGGACTGCGATTCTGTTGCTGGCTCAAGCGCACGGCAAGGCCGGGCTGGCAGCCGTGACGGGCGAGCACTATGAGGGCGGCCACTGGTTGGGCAGTTTCGCGGTGTACTACGCGACGGGCCGCGGCGCGAAGTAGGCGGCCAGCCTGTCGCTTCCTGTAACGTCCGCTGCAGCTTTAGCGTATAAAAGAGTGAGAGGTCCTTTACTATGAAGAAGCTCCTGCTTTCAATTGGATTCATCGTTGCCGTTTCACTGCCCCTGGCCGCCGCCGGCGATGCCGCCAAGGGCAAGGATTTGTTCCTGAAGAAGTGCAAGATCTGCCATGCCGAAGATGGCGCCGGGACGCCGGCCATGCAGAAGAAGTTCGGCGCCAAACTGCTGCCGCTCGCCGGCAAGGAAGTCCAGGCGATGACGGACGCCGAGATGACCAAGGCGTTCACAGAGGCGGTCAACCACAAGGCGCTGGTGAAGGCGCTTCAGCCAGGTGATCTGGATAACCTCCTCGCCTACATCCGCACGCTGAAGAAGTAACCCCAGTAGAAGCGGCACAAAAAAGCCCGCAGTTGCATCTCCACCCCGCAGTTGCTACATTTATATTGCGGGGTGGAGCAGTCTGGTAGCTCGTTGGGCTCATAACCCAAAGGTCGTAGGTTCAAATCCTACCCCCGCAACCAAAACTCCTACCCGTAACCCTCACTCTTTTAACGGCCTCCCGCCATTGTCGGTCTCGTCCCCTTCGTCCTCTTTTGCCTCCGTGGGGCCGACTGTGCCCAGAATTGCGCCCAGGCTGCTTCTAAGGCTGTGGTCCGCAAAAACTACGTCAGACGCTATGCGGCCTCCTTCTCCAGCCGGTATTCGTGATGCAGCCCGCCGAGAACCTGCGTCGATTCGACGCGGTGACCGGCAGGGAGCGCATGCCTATACGGGCCGACCGGAACATTGGCTTGGGACGGTTCCGGAATTCCTGGCCTCAACGCGGAATGCGGGCGGCCGCGGTTGTAATGGCTCACGAACTTCGTGACGATCATCTTCAGATGCCGCTCGTTGATGGGGATCAGGAAGTCGAGGCACTCTCGACGAATCGTTCCGATCAACCCCTCAGAAAAGGCGTTGGCCTTCGGCGCCCGAACCGGAGTCTTGAGGCCACGGGCGCGGTTCCTCCTGGCCTGACTCTGTTTATGATCGGCGCCAATACGGCCGAGTTGCGGGGAACGCCTACGGTGGCGGGTTTCTATCAGTTCGCTGTAAGGTTTGCGGATTCGGGCGGCGCGGTTGCCGTGGACCGCTTTAATGTGTGGGTTCGGGCAGTAGTGGAATCGCCATTGACGGTCACGACTTCAACGCCGCCGCAAGGTCAGGTTGGGACGCCATACTCGGCGCGGATCGAGGCTTCGGGGCGCTGGCCGCCCGATTCATTCGGCGTCCAGTACCTCCCAGCGGGGCTCGTGCTCAATGCACTGACAGGGGAGATTAGCGGGACGCCCACCGAAGCTTATACAACGCGTACCTTTCGGTGACGCTGAGAGATGTGACCGCAGAGGCTGCGGGCCGGAGTAGAGCGGATTCGGAGCAGTCTCCGGCCTTGAGCGCTTCAGTTACGGTTGACCACGCGCCTGGCACGTCGCCGGTGCCAGACGTCCGATCCGCGCGGCAAGCGCGGCATCCACCGGGTGCCGATGGAGACGGCCGAGAAGGTGTTGGCGCTGTTTCGCGACAATTACTTCGACCTCAACGTGCGGCACTTCCACGAGAAGTTGAGGCAGGTGGAGGGCATCGGGCTGAGCTACGGCTGGGTGAAACAGGCCCTGCAAGGCGCTGGGCTGGTGAGCCGCCGCCGCCGCAAGCGCGGGCGGCACCGCCGCAGGCGGCCGTCAACTACAACGCCTCGTTAGGAAGCCCCTTGCCCATCCGCATCAGGACACTTCTCGTCTGCTTGCGGCGTGCGTGACTCCGGCCCATCATTGACGCGACTCTCCAGCATGAGGCGAAGGCGGCCCCATGTACCCCGTCTACGGCCGATCCGCGCGAGGAGGCTGGCAACCAGCGGCTCCTCCAAGTCGAGCAGGCTGACACCCTGGGTTGGAATCAGCTCAGCAGGCACGCTATCGAGATTGAGCGTAGGGTCCGTCGCGAGTCGAGAGAGTCTGTCGGTCGGCGACAGGGATGCGAGGTACCCGAGTATATCTGAACGATCAAGATCTCTCTGGCGCTTCTCCTGCTGCCTGCGGGCATGCGCGGCTGCCTTCTCCGCCCGCTTGACTCGTTTCCGCTCCTCGACAACCTGCGGGCTCTCATAGGCCACGCGCCTCTCATATCGCTCTCTCGCCTCTGCGTCATGGGCACGCATCCGTCGCAACGCCTCGCCAGCCGGGGTGCCCGACAGCGCTTCATCCAGAACCATCAATATGCCGTGCTGAAGAAGCGGAGCATCCAGATCGATGATGATGGTCCTGACCGCCTCGGATTCGGCCCACATCGCTGGCAATTCACGCAGACCTGTAATAAGGGTTTGCACCAGAACGTGGCGCTCGGCACTGGAGACTCCCGCAAGAATATCCCGTGGCATGCGAGCGGATTCGAAGCTACCCGTAACACCCGCCTGCCGTGCTGCCGCTGCCCAATAGACCCGCCTGAACTCAAGGCACCCGCAAGTCGTGCAAAATGGACGCGTACACCATCCGGCGTCTTGAGCGCCGACAAGTATCGCCTCCAGCCAACTGCCGTCTTCACGATTCGTCACGGAAGACTCGACCTTGCGTGGACTACGACCAGGCAAACGAGCCGGTCACCTTCGGAGGTTACCACATCGTCTGCCGCTTCAATGAGCACAGAGCAAAAGAACGTCCTGCCACACCGACACCATCTGCCGCGCTGGGCTTCCTAGCTCTTGTTTAGGCCGACCTGGATAAACCCGGTCCTGGGCGGCCTAAAACGGATGCTGCCAACGCCAGCCGAGCTGGCAACTGCTTTTTTTGCAATGACTTCTTCTATGTTCCGTAACTTCCCTTCCTGTTTTTAGGCCGAGCGGCTGGCCGGCCTAATCCCACCGTCACTAGAGACGGTCCTTCGTAAACCGTCGAGGGGACTGCGGACCCCTCGGCCACCCCGATTCAATAGGTGGGTGTAAACCATTGTGGTCCGAACGTCCTTGTGTCCCAAGAGTTCCTGGACCGTTCGGATGTCGTAGCCGTCCTCCAATAGATGGGTCGCAAACGAATGGCGAAATGCGTGGGTGGTTACACGCTTGGTCAGCCCAACCCGTTGCGCCGCCTGATGGACCGCCTTCTGAATCACGGATTCGTGCAGATGGTGCCATGCCGGATGCCCGCCTTTCGGTCCAGTGGAGGTATGCCTCTTCAGTACGCCGGCTGCAGTGCCGGCTGACCAGGGAACATTCCCAGCGGCGAGCGATGATCCGACACCAACACGTTCATGCCGGCAGGCCTCCAAGGAACTTCAGATGTGGAAACGACAATAATTCAATCCGGGAGCCGGCGCAACCAGTGGATCATCGCCAGCGGTCGGGTGCCGGGCCGTTTTCCCGCCCGGCAGAGCGTATCCGGTTGCCATTGGGCGTAGTAGAGTGGAATCAGGGGAGCGCCTGTCCGGCCCGCGCGCGTTTTGGCACCGGCCGGCCACCTTGCCGCGCCTGTCACATTGGAGGGCCGGCCGGCGGCTGCGCCACGCCCGTTTTATTGGAGGAAAGGTTGAACATCGTCCACGGCGGTAATCTGTTCGCCATCGCCCGCAGCCGGGGTTGGGATTGGCGCGATGTCCTCGATTTGAGCGCCTCGATCAACCCGCTCGGCCCCTCGGCAACGGTCCGTCCGGCGATCGTGGAAGAACTGGACCGAATTGCCCACTATCCCGGTCAGGAACCCGTCGATCTCGAAGCGGCCCTTGCCGCCGCCTGGCGCATCTCTCCGTCATCGGTTCTGGCCGGCAGCGGGGCCACGGAACTCGTCCACTACGTCGCACGTTCCGGCTGGCGGGGCCCCGTCTCGCTGGTCACCCCCGTCTGGAGCGAGTTCTACCGCGCCTTCCCCCATGCCCTGCGCCTGCCCTTGGATGAACCCGAACAATGGCCGAGCCGCGGCCTGCTCATCCTGAGCCAGCCGGTCAACCCGACCGGGGTGGCCATCCCCGGGGAGATCCTGCGCCGCGCCATCGCCGGACGCGAGGGGCCGGTCCTGGTGGATGAGTCGTTCATCGAGTTCACCAACTTGGAATCCGCCATCGCCTGGTGCGGCCTCCATCCCAACCTGCTCGTCCTTCGAACGCTATCCAAGTTCCACGCGCTGCCCGGTCTCCGCATCGGCGCCCTGGTCGGCTCCAGCGACTGGATGGCTAAGCTCCGCGGCCGCCGCGAACCCTGGCAGGTAAACGCCCTCGCCGCCGCCTCGGCCCGCGCCGCTCTGTCGGATACCGCCCATGCCGAACGGACTAGGGTCTTGGTCGACGAAGAACGCACCTGGCTGCTGGATCAGTTCGAGTCTATCGACGGACTTCGGTTCACCCCCGGCGTGGCCAACTTCCTCTTCGCCCAGACCGATCGCCCGGCCGCTGAAATCTGTGATTGGTTCCTTGATCGCAAGATCATCCTTCGCAACTGCACCGGCCTGCCCGGCGTCGAAGGGGATGCCATCCGCTTCGCCGTCCGCACCCGCGCCGAGAACCAGCGGTTCGTTGACGCCGCCCGGGAGTACTTTTGCGATTTCTGACCGCCGTTCTGGCTGCTTTTCTGCTCCCTGTCCCCGCACCGGGGCAGACGCCGGCGCGCATCGTCTCCACCTCGCCCTCGATCACTGAAACGCTCTACGCCATGGGCCTCGGCCCGCGCGTCGTCGGGGTGACGACCTTCTGCACATACCCCCCCGACGCCAGGACCAAGCCCCGCATCGGCACCTTCCTCGAACCCGATTACGAACGCATCCTTACTCTCAAGCCTGATCTCGTCCTGGTCATCAAGAACCCAGTGGACGTCGCCGGCCGGCTGCGCTCTCTCGGCCTCAAAGCCGAAGAGGTCGATATGGATACGGTCGGCTCGATCCTCGATTCCATCGCCTCCATCGGGCGCCTGACAGGGACCACACCCAAGGCCCGTGCACTGTCGCAATCGCTGAAGGGCGAACTGGACGCAATCCGCGCCGCCGGCTCGAAGGGCGGCCGGTCAACCGTCCTTTTCCTGGTCGGCCGCGCGCCGGGGACGCTCCAGAACATGGTTGGCGCTGGTCCGGGCACGTTCCTCGACGAACTGTTACGGCTGGCCGGCGGAACCAATATCCTCGCTTCTTCACCCATCCAATACCCAAAGGTAAGCCTGGAACAGATTCTCGCCTCCGATCCCGGCGTCATTATTGACATGGGCGACTACGCCCACGGCGCTGGAGCTGGCGAGACCCGCCGCCGCGAGGAACTGGCCCTGTGGAAGCCCTACGGCCGGCTCAGGGCCGTGCGCGCTGGCAGGGTCCACGCGGTGACCGCCGCCCATTTCGTCGTCCCCGGCCCTCGCATGGCCGATGCCGCCCGTGAGTTTCTCGGCTTCCTTCATCCAGGCGCGGTTGCAGGCGGCAAACGATGACCCCGCTTTACCAGCTCGATCAGGCCGGCTTCAGCTATGGACCATCGAAGGTCCTCTCCTCCGTTTCATTGGAGATGCCGGCCGGCTGCCTGGTCGCGCTGACCGGCCCGAATGGGGCGGGCAAGTCCACGCTGCTCGGTATAATGGCCGGGTTGCGCCACCCTTATGAGGGGAGTTGCCGCTTCCAGGGCAAGGAAGTCCGGGCCTGGAAACGTGCGGCCTTCGCCCGTTCGGTGAGCTTCGTCCCGCAGAGCCTGAGGCTCGAATTTCCATTCACCGCCGAACAGGTCGTCTTCATGGGCCGGACGCCCTATGCCGGCGGACTCTTCGAATCGCCTGACGACATCGACGCCGCCCGCAAGGCGATGGAACTGACCGACGTGACCGGGTTCGCTCATCGCGACTTCCGCTCGCTGAGCGGCGGCGAACGCCAACGCGTCGTGCTGGCCTCGGCCCTGGCCCAACAGCCGCAAGTCCTGCTCCTCGACGAGCCGACGACGTTTCTCGATCTCGAACATCAGCTTTCCGTTTACAGTCTGTTGCGCCGCCTCTCCAGCGAAGGGCTGTTAGTTGTCTCCGTCACCCACGACCTGAACCTGGCGGCCTCTTTTTCCGACCGCGTCATCGCGCTCAAACGCGGTCATGTCGAGGCCGACGCTCCGCCTTGCGAGGCCCTGTCGCCGGAAGCGATCCGGCGCATCTTCGCCGTCGACGCCGAGTGGTTGTCCCGGCCGTCGGGGAAAGGCTGGATCGCCTATGGCGACTAGCCCCCGAGTCACTGTGGAACAGCATAACGGGCTGGCCCGGCGGCTCGTGTTGACGCTTTCTGTGACTGGCCTTGCT
The DNA here is from genome assembly GCA_964558355.1 of uncultured Candidatus Solibacter sp. Lineage (GTDB taxonomy): Bacteria > Acidobacteriota > Terriglobia > Bryobacterales > Bryobacteraceae > PNKE01. Next base: position 57,541 of record CAZLDN010000003.1, on the reverse strand, counting down.
TTGGCCGTGGCCATGATCCTCGCCCCGCTGTTCGGCTCGGCAAAGATCAGCCTGACGGCGGCGCTCGCCGGCCAATGGCCCGACGCGCAGGTTTTCTATGGCGTCCGCTGGCCGCGCACCATCCTGGCCGCGCTCGCGGGCGGAGCGCTGGCGCTTTCCGGCGCGTTGTTTCAGGCCCTCCTTCGAGATGCCCTGGCGACGCCCTACACCCTCGGCGTCTCTTCGGGCGCATCGCTCGGAGCCGTCCTGGCAATCAGTTTCCGCTGGGGCGCGGTGGCCGGGGTGCCGATGGTCTGGATCTCGGCGCTCATTGGCGCAATGCTCACGCTCGCTCTGGTCGCGGGCGTCGCGGCCGAGGGCAGGCGCATGTCATCGTTCACGCTGTTGCTGGCCGGGGTGACAATCAATTCGATCGTGATGTCGATCATCATGGTGCTGCACAATCTCGCCTCGGTCGGCCAGTCGTTCGCCATCGTCCACTGGCTGATGGGCGGCATCGAGCCGTTGCCGATGCCCGTGCTGGCCGTAGTCGCCTTGATCGTCCTGCCGGTTTCGGCGGCGGTTTGCTGGAAGGCGAGGGAATGGAACCTGATGGCGGTGGGAGACGAGTGGGCCGCGGCGCGCGGCGTCTCGCCGCGGCGGTTACTGCTGCTGGGCTACATCGCCGGCAGCCTTCTGACGGCCACCGTCACATGCGTCACCGGGCCTATCGGCTTTGTCGGCCTCATCGTCCCCCACGCCCTGCGATTGAAGACCGGCGCCGACCACAGGCTGCTCCTGCCGGCGTCGTTTCTGGCCGGGGCGGCATTCCTGATCGTTTGCGACACGGCGGCGCGCACCGTCATGTCCGTGGAAATTCCGGTTAGCGTTGTCACGGCGCTGGTCGGCGGACCCTTCTTTATTGCACTATTGAGAAGCAGGCGGAAAAGCTTATGGCTCTAGTTGTGGTTGGCGGAGGACGCAGGAGCGGCAAGAGCCGCTATGCGCAGGCCCTGGCAAGCGCCCATGGTCCCAAACTGGCTTTTATCGGCACGATGCGGCCGGAAGACGACGAGGAAAACCCCGGCAAGATCGCCGTGGCGCGCGAGGAGCGCGGTTCCAGCTTTGTCACTTACGAAGAGCCGCTCGAAATCGTCAAGGTGATCGAGGAGCGCGCCGCCCTGTTTGACGCCGTCGTGGTCGACGACCTCACCGTCTGGGTCTCGAACCTCGTCATGTCCGGTTCACGCGACGCCGAAGCCGAAGCGGCGCGGTTTCTCGACCTGGCGCCCCGTTGCGGCGCGGAAGTGGTGGTGGTCACCAGCGATGTCGACTTCGGGTTTTCCGTCGATTCGCCGGAGTCCCGCCAGATGCGGCGCATAGCCGGGCTCATCAACCGCCAGGCGGCTGAAGCGGCCTCCCGTCTCTATTGGATGGTCTTTGGCATCCCCAAAAGAATCCGCTGACTCGCCACTCATCGGCAACGGCATGGAGGAAGTCAATGATCTCTCCTGAAGTGAAAGCGGCGCTCGATCTCATCCAACCGCTGCTCGACGCCCACGTGGCCGGGGCGCTGACACGCCGGCTCGACTCGCTCGCCAAGACGCCCCCGTCGCTGGGCCGCCTCGACGACCTCGTCCTCCATTGCGGAATCGTCCAAGGCACGGCCCAGCCTGTCGTCAAGCGGAAGGCGATTTACGTGTTTTGCGGCGACCATGGCGTGGTCGAGGAAGGCGTCATGCACGGACCGGGACAGGCCAGCAGCCGCCGTATCCTTCAGATCCTGCGTGGCGGCGACCCCCTCTCCGTCCTCTGCCGCCGCATCCACATCGAGCCTGTCGTGATCGATTGCGGCGTGGCTGGCGGACCCCTACCCGGCGCCATCCAGGCCCATTCGGGTCCGGCCGCCGCCAATATCACGCGCCTGCCCGCTTTGTTGGTGGACGAGACCAACGCCGCGATCCTGTTTGGTATCCAAACGGCGCTGGATGCCGCCGCCCGCTTCGATGCCGTCGGCATCGCCCACATCGGCGAAGGCGCCTCCACGGCGGCCGCCGCGCTGCTTTCCGTCATTTCGGGCCATGAAGCCGTTGGGACCTGCCCGCATTCCGAGGACCAGCCCGAATCCGCCCACCACCGCATGGTTGCAGCCGTCCGCACCGCCGCCGGCCGCCATTCCGCCGATTGCGTCCACCCTTTCGGCGCGTTGCGCTGCCTCGGCGGATGGGACATCGCGGCGATGACTGGATTCATCCTCGCCTGCGCCCAGAAGCGCCTGCCCGTGGTTGTGGACGGATTCGTCTCGGGCGCGGCCGCGCTGGTGGCCCGGTCGCTTGCGCCCGATTCCCTCGACGCCGCCATCTTCGCCCACGAATCCCCCGACCCCGCCCACGCGCTGCTCCATGACGTCCTAGGCGTCGAGGCCTACTTCAATCTTCACCTCCATCCCGACTCCGGTTGCGCCGCGCCCCTGCTGCTCAACATGATCGAGTTGGCTCTCCATCTGGTCGATGAGAGCGCCCTTGCCGGCGCCTCGCCCGGTGCCGGCTGAGCAACAATAGAGTGACAGTCCCATTAAAGGATCCCGTTCTGAAGTGATTAACCGTCTCGTTATCGAAAACCTGAAGCACCGGCGGCTGCGCACTGGCTTGAGCGCGCTGTCGATCGGCTTCCAGGTCACCATGATCCTGGCTGTCGTCGGCTTGAGCCGCGGCATGTTGCAGGATTCCCAGGCCCGCGCACGCGGCGCGGGCGCAGACATATTTGTCAAACCCCCGGGCGCTTCCGCCATCTCTCTCGCCGGCGCCTCCATGCCGGAGAAGATGATCTCCGCCTTCTTCCTGAATCAGCCCCACGTCAGGCGCGCCGCCGGCACGTTGGTCCACCCCATCGGCGGCATCAGCACCATCACCGGCGTCCGCATCGACGACTTCACCGCCATGAGCGGCAAGTTCCGCTTCATCGAAGGTGGTCCGTTCCAGGGCAAACTCGACGTCATTATCGACGAGTACTATGCCGAGCAGAACAAGATGCGTGTCGGGGATACCATCCGCCTGATTGAAAACAACTGGCGCGTGTCGGGCATCGCTGAAGCCGGCAAACTGGCCCGAATCATCGTCCCGCTCGAAACGCTTCAGGACCTGACCGGCAACACCGGCAAGGTCAGCCAGGTGTTGCTCAAACTCGACGATCCCAAGGCCACGCCCTCCGTGATCGCTGCCATGAAAGCCAATCCCGGGTTGGAGGGCTATTCGATTTACTCGGTCGAGGAGTTCGTCAGCCTGTTCTCGGTCGACAACGTGCCAGGCCTGAAGGCATTTATTTACGTCATCATCGGATTGTCCATCGTCATCGGCTTCCTGGTCGTCTGGCTGACCATGTACACGACGGTGCTCGAACGCACCCGCGAGATCGGCATCCTCAAAGCCCTGGGCGCCTCGCCGGCCGATATCGTGAACATCCTGCTCCGCGAAACGCTGGTGCTGGCGCTTGTGGGCTGGGCGTCCGGCGTGGCGCTGAGCTATGCCGCCAACGCCACGATCAATGGGCTGGTCCACGCGTCGCTGCAATCCGTGATCGTTTATGACTGGTGGCCGATCGTCATGGCCATCGCCGTGTTCGCCTCGCTGCTCGGGGCCACCTGGCCGGGGTTGAGAGCGGCCCGCCAGGATGCGATCGAGGCGCTGGCGTATGAATAACCAGATCATCCAGATCAACGGCTTGAAGAAGATCTACCAGGTCGGGGACGTGGAGGTCCAGGCACTGCGCGGTGTTGACCTGACCGTCACTCGTGGCGAGTTTCTTGCCGTCGTCGGACCATCCGGGTCGGGCAAGTCCACTCTCTTTCACATCGTTGGCGGATTGACTTCCCCTACCTCCGGCGCCGTCGTCATCGACGGAGCGGACATGACGAAGATGACCGATACCGAACGGACCCGGCTCCGCCGCGGCAAGGTCGGTTTCATCTTTCAGAAGTACAACCTGCTGCCCACCCTAACGGCCATGGACAACATCCTGATGGCCCGCTATTTCAGCGACTCGGGCGGCCAGCCGCTCAGCGAGCAATTCAACGACCTGTTGAAACTCCTCGGCATCCAGCACCGCCTCCATCACAAGCCGCGCGCTCTCTCCGGCGGAGAACAGCAGCGCGTCGCCATCGCCCGCGCCCTGGTCAACCGCCCCGCTATCCTGCTGGCCGACGAACCGACCGGCAACCTCGATACCGAGAACTCCGACCGCGTCCTCTCCGTGCTCAGGGACCTGAACGAGAGGCTCGGCCAGACCATCCTCATGATCACCCACAACCCCGAGGCAGCCGCTTACGGCCACCGCAAAGTGACCATGCGCGACGGCCGTCTGAAAGAAGAGTAATCAGAGGAGTACAGAGGTCCGTCTCCAAGGTTCGGTTCGCCGAACAAACATCGGAGGGCGGACGCCCTCGTCCGCGCCGGACCCCCCGGTCCGGCTCGCCGAACAAACATCGGAGGGCGGACGCCCTCGTCCGCGCCGGACCCCCGGTCCGGCTCCGCGACAGGACGCTATCCTCTGCCCGGCAGGAAGACCAGGTTGGTGAACACTCCGCCCTCGCCCGGCCAAACGAACCTGCTCTCTTCGCCCAAGGCCAGCGCGGCGGCGTCATACGCCGTGTAGCCGAACCCGGCCATCAGCGCCATCAGTCGCGCCGGCGCTCCCTTGCCGTAGCCTTCCAGGGCGTGTGTGTCGAACCCGCAAAGCACGGCCGGATGGTCGCGTTCCAGAATCTCTCTGGCACCCTCCAGCGCTTCAGGCTCGAATCCCTCGACGTCGATCTTGATGAAATCGACCGTCACGCCCGGCGGCACGCAATCGGCCGCCCGCACCAGTTCGACGGCCGCCGACACCTGCTCGCCGTCACAGGCCACATGCACCGCGCCATAGTTCGCCGTTCCCAGCTCCCTGGCAATATTGATTGATCCGCACGTGCTGCCGCAGGCGGCGCGCCGCAACGTCACCTTTTCTTCGAGCCGGTTCTCCTTCACGTTCTTCTCAAGTAACGCGAAGTTGAACGGATCGGGTTCAAAGGCATACACATGCGCGCCCAGCGCGGCCATTCGCACCGTGTAATAGCCCAGGTTTGCGCCCATGTCGAGACAGACCGCGCCCGGCTTGGCGAAGCGATCGAACAGCGGCTGCAACTCCCGCTCGAAGACCCCCACCGCCACCGGGAATCCGACAAACGTGTCGCGCACGCTGAAGAAGTACCGCAGACCCTCTCCGGTCTCGCACATCACCAGGCAATCGTGACCCGGCCGCTCCACCTCCAACTCCGTCAGCCGCGCCTGGAACTCCGGAGCCGCCAGCATGGATCTGGCCAACTGGTCCAGCGGCCCGGCCCGCCCCTCGCGTTCATATCGCAGAGCCTCGCCTGCGTTCGGCCAGCGGCCCCACAACAGCCGCGCGCCCCAGCACAGGTCCAGCCAATCGGTTCTCGAAACGTCGCAGACGCCCGACTTGATCTGTTCCTTCGCCGCGGCGTAGTCGCGGTCGAGCGCCGCCCGCGAGACGCCGGTCGACACGGCCCTGGGCAGCGGACGCGCCTGGCCAACGATCATGATCTCGTTACGGAGGTGCGGCAGTTCCCGCAAGAGATCGGCCCGCCACTTTGGCAGCCAGTTGTTCGGCTGCTCGAACTGCTCCTCGGGGAACGAATTGTAGAGGACCTCCTCGAACCGTGTTTCGACGACATCGAAGCCCGCCGCGTCGAGCATCGTTTCCAGGTCCTGTTTGGAGTAGAACCGGACGTGGCCGCGCCATTCGTGGAAGACCATGGCCGCGGTGCCCTCCACCGGTTCGTGGAGGAACTTGCCGCCTTCCAGGAAGTTCAGCAGCCCGCCCAGCAGGAAACTGTTATCGGTCGTGATGACAAACCGCCCGCCTGGCTTCAGCACGCGCCGTGTCTCGCGCAGGATGTCGAGCGGGTGGTAAAGATGCTCGATGACGTGCGCCAGGATGGCGAAATCGGCCGATGCGTCGGGCAGCGGCAATCCGTCGGACATGCCAGGAAGCGGGTCGGCCACTTTCACTAGCGGGTCCAGATTGGCTGGAATGGTCTCGACGTTCCGCGCCAGCAATTCGCGGCGCGATTCGCCGTCGAGCGCCTGGTTGACGGTGGCCAGGACGCGGCAGTTGCGCTTCAGATAGTCGTTCAGCGCTATGCCGAGCGCGAAGGGGTAAGAGCCCAGGTCGAGCACCGTCTGGCCTGGCTCGCGGCTCAGGTGCCGGTCAATTAGGTCGAGCGTCACCCAGACGCGGTGGCTTTGGGCGAGCAGGAAGGTCGTCTCGTCGTTGTAGGCGCCGGGGTTCGCTGGGATGCCGTCAAACGGCAAACGGGGGCGCGAGCGGGCGTAGTCGAGGAACTCTTCGGACGGCAGGTTGAGCCAGTTCATCCCAGGCTCGCGAACCGAGACCGGCGATGAGTCGGCAAAGACATCGGCCAGCGGGACCGCCCTGAATCGATCCAGGAAACTCAAGAAGGTCCGCGCCGTTTGCGGGTCGGTAGCAGCCGGTACCAAACGAACCTCAGCGGAGGCAGTAGTCACCATCTCATGAACACTAGTGGGCGGCTGCGGCCGAAACTCTTCCAATTTCTTTCCCGCCGTGAGCGGCAAGAATTACCAATGCGGTCAGAAGATCCCGGTAAATTTTACCGCGAAGCCGTCGATGGGTTCGTTTGGTCGGTTCTAAGTCATTGATAAAGCGTATGATCAAGAGTTGGCTCGAACATTGCAATAGCTAGAGAAAGGTAGTAGTACAAAATGACACCAACACCAGAAGTGAACACCCCCGAAAAGCGCAGCGTGCCCTGGTTGGGCGCCGTGCTGGCGGTGGGTCTTGTCGTGGTAAGCGGGCTCGCCGCCTGGCAGCATTCCAACATGGTCAATCTGCAGCTCGAATTGAAGCAGATGGGCCGTGAAGTCTCCTCGCTGCGGGACTCGGCGACTCAGTCCGACAAGCAGATGCTCGAAACGCTCGAACTGCTGCGCGGCGAACTTGATTCGACCAAGAAGCAGAACCAGGAATCGGTCGTTTCGGCCCGTACCGCTCTGCGCCGGCAGGCCGATCAGATCACAGCCCGGCTGGCCAAGCGCCAGGAAGAGCAAAGCCAGCAGAGCCAGCAGATTGTCGCCGAGATCGACCAGATCAAGACGGCCAACGAACAGACCAAGACCGCCCTCTCGGCCAAACTGACCGACGTCAGCACTGAAGTCGGCACAGTGAAGACCGATGTGGCCAGCGCGCGCTCCGATCTCGAGAAGACGATCGGCGAACTGCGCCGCACGACGGGCGACCTGGGCGTGATGAGCGGTCTCATCGCGACGAATTCGCGCGAGCTTTCGGCCCTGAAAGAGCTTGGCCAGCGCGACTACTTCGAATTCACTCTCACCAAGCAGCAGAAGCAGCAGCGCATAGGCGACATCGTGATGCAGGTGAAGAAGACCGACCCCCGGCGCAACAAGTTCACAGTGGAAGTCGTCGCCGACGACAAGCGCGTCGAGAAGAAGGACAAGACGGTCAATGAACCGGTCCAGTTCTATGTGGTTACGAAGTCGCGGATCCCTTATGAACTGGTGATCAACGAGGTGAAAAAGGATACGATTGTCGGCTACCTCTCGATGCCGAAAGTGAAAATGACGGCTCAGAGGTAAACGGCGGTGCGGCCGGTGGTAGGGGTCCTGTGCGACTCGCGGGATCTCTACCACTTGCCTGTAGCGGTTTCCGGTTCGGCGGTCGAGGCGCGCTTAAGAAAACGGCGCGGGAGCGGGTGCTGTTGACCGGTTAGTGGCCGGCTGGGCGTCTGTCACCGGCAGGGGGGACGGGCGTCCGGTCCGGACCATCGATCTTTAGATATTTGTACGGCTCGCGGTATCCCCCAAAAAGGTGACCGCGGGTATTCCCCCGTAGTCGCAGATAGAGACAGGTTGTTCTCTCATCGACTCCTTCCCTTGCGGCGCCCCAACGCCGCTCCACGAGGCGGACGGACCTCCGACCGTCCGCCTCAATTTTTTCCTGCCCGCCTCCGTCAGGCCACCCTACTCAACCTCCGTCCCCTTGACCGCCATACCGGGCTCAAGGAATGTCTTCACCAGGTCGCCCTCGCCCGCCAGGGTGAACTTCCGGAAGCGCTTGAACCACATCCCCTGAGGCACGTCCGGATCCGACTCAAGCCAGTGTTTCAACTCCACAAAATCGTCCGCCTGGATTCTGCCCATTCGGAAGCGGTCGATCAGATGGCTCATGATGCCCGGTGGGGGCGGCCTCCGGAGCTTAGGCATCCTTCAGTTGTTTGTGAAAGACCACCCGCTCGATCCGGGTCGCGAGTTGGCGGATTTCGTCGGGATCGCTGGCCGACTTGATCCGGTCGAGCAGGGTCAACAAAGCGCTGTCCGAGGTATCAGTTCCAGCAACTTCGCTGGATTCCCGTTGCTGCTTCACCCGCGCCCATCGTGCCTGAACTGCGTTGCGCGCACTCTCGCTGCGCTGGGCGGGCGTGAGTCTGGCCGCCCTTGCGGGGCCGCCCTTCTTTCCGCCCTTGCGTCCCAAGGCGACTGCGGCCGGGTTCTTGGTGATCGGCATACCTCGATTATACGTGAGCGGTCAAGAGAAGCACATACGTGAGCGGTAACGCATCAGGACTTCACCCGGACCAGCGCTTCCATCCAACTCCGCCGTCCGCAGGACGGGCATTTGACGTACTTTGTCGTCAGCATATGCGGACTGAGAAAGTCCGCCCAGGCCGAGATGGTGAATTCGTGGCTGCAATCAGGGCAACGGTAGCCGGTGATTGCGGCATGCCAGCGGACGAGGACGGCCAGAATGACTATCGCACCCGCGATTGCGACGTATGGAAACGGCCGGCCGAACCAGTATCCCAATCCGACAACTGCCGCGCAGGCGGCAATGAGATAGACGGCATTTCGAATCCAGTCCAGCGGCTCGGGTTGACGCATCTGAGTGCTTCCCATGACTAACTCACTTCATCCAACCAAACCTAGTAATGAGCGCGACTGAGAACCAAAAGGCGACAACGGCGAAGAGGGCAAGAGACAAACAGATAATGACTGACTTGACCCGTGAGTAACGACTATCCGGACGGTGCCAAAACCAAGTTGCTGCCCACATCAGGGCAATGCTGAGAGAGAGCGACCCAAGGCCGGGAAGCATTCGCCAAACAGAGAAGTAGTCCTCACCCGGATCACCGGGCACCAAGAATAATGTGATAGTCCCGAAGTACAACGCCAAGCAACCTACCGCGAACAAGCAACCACCCGCCAGCTTTGTTGCTAACAAGACTCGGCCTTTCTTCCTTGACTTTGGTCCCACATGCCAGCGGATTGCGCTCGACACTGGGGCATACCGGGCTCAACGCGTTGCATCGCAGGTTGCGATCCTGGCCCCGATCATACAAAAACGCGAGCCGGTGCGGGATCCGGCTCGCGTCGTTGTTTGGGTTGATTTGTGCGGACTACTTCGACTGGCCGTCGAGTTCCAGCCCGGCCAGCATCTCGTCGCCGGGACGAGTCCGCGCGGTCGGATTGGAAAGCAGTTCAAGGCCGTATTCATAGCCCTTGTTGAAGGCTTTGATGTTGAGCTCGAGGAACCGTTTCGGCACCTCGTGAGCCACTCCGCCGCGGCACGCCTCGACCGAGACGGCCTTGGTGATGGCGCAGAAAAAGCCCACCATGATCACGTTGAGAACCATCTTCTTGCCGATTTCCTCGGCGAAGCGCGTGGCCGGGATGCCGTAGATGCGGCAGCGCGGAACCTTGGGCAGTGCATCCAACTGGACCAGATCCTCTTCGACCAGCAGGAAGCCGCCTTCCTTCACTTCCGGGCCGAAGCGCGTGTAGGCCTCGAGCGACATGGCGATGAGGATGCCGGGTTGGGTGAGATAGGGGTAAAGGACTGGCTCGTCGCTCAGCACCAGGGCCGCGCTGGCCGCGCCGCCGCGAGCCTCTGGCCCGTAGTTTTGCGTCATCGTCGCATAGCCCTTCTCGTGCAGGGCGACGGCGGCGCCGATGATGTGGGCGGCGAGGATGACGCCCTGTCCGCCAAATCCGGCGATTCGAACTTCGGTCAGCATGAGCAGCAGCCCTCCTTGCCTTCGATGTCATCGTCACAGCCCACGCCGGTGGTGGCCATCTCGTGGTAGTGGGCGCCGAGTTGGCTGCGCATCAGCGTGAGGTAGTCGGGGCGTTCGCGGTCGACGAATTTGCCGACGATGATCGGCTGATGCGGCACGATCGCAACCTCCCAGGTCGGCGCGCCATTCCTGAGTTTCGTCATCTCCTTGTACTCTTTCATTTGCGCCAGGCCGTCGGCGTAGCCGTTTCGGCGGCCATACAGGGTCGGGCAGGGCGAGAGCACTTCGATGAAGCGAAAACCCTTCTTCTTGAGCGCTTCGGTCATTGACCGTTCAAGCTGTTTCACATGAAACGCCGTCCAACGGGCGACGTAGCAGGCGCCGGCGGCGTCGACCAATTGCGGGATGTTCAACTCGGGTTCGAAGCTGCCGTAGGGCGTCGTGGTCGAGGTGGCCGAGGCGGGCGTGGTGGCCGCGGCCTGGCCGCCGGTCATGGCGTAAATCATGTTGTTGACGCACACGACCAGCAGGTCCATGTTGCGCCGGGCGGCGTGGATCAGGTGGTTGCCGCCAATCGATGTCAGGTCGCCGTCTCCGGAGTAGACAACGACGGTCAACTCAGGATTGGCCAGTTTCAGACCCGTCGCGAACGGGATGGCGCGGCCGTGCGTGGTGTGGAACGAATCGAGTTGGACATAGCCGCTGACGCGGCCCGAACAGCCGATGCCGGAGACGATGGCCGTCTTCTTGAGATTGGCGCCCGAGGCCATGAGGGCGTAGGCGAAGCTGTTGACGGTGGTGCCGATGCCGCAGCCGGGGCACCAGATGGTGGGAAGGCGGTCCTTGCGAAGGACCTGTTCAACCGGGTTGGTCAAGGTCGCGGGATCGATGATTGTACTCATTGCGCCCCCCTCTGAATGGCATCGAGAATCTCCAGCGGGTCGTGGACCGTACCGCCGGGATGCGGCACGCTGATCACCTTCGTCTTGCCGCCGGCACAGCGTTCCAGTTCCAGCACCACCTGGCCCATGTTCAACTCCGGCATGACCAGGGCCTTGACCTTCGTGGCCAACTCGCGGATCAGCTTTTCGGGGAACGGCCAGACGCAAATCAAACGCAGCGCGCCGACCTTCAGCCCCTTGTCCCGCGCCATGTGAATGGCCCGCAGGGCGACGCGCGACGTGATGCCGTAGCTGACCACCACGACGTCGGCGCCCTCGACGCCGTCGGCTTCGACGATCGTCAGTTCATCGGCGGCGCGGCTGATCTTCTCAAACAGCCTGGTGACGAGTTCCCGCTGCTGCTTCGGGTTCATCAGCGGATAGCCCTTCTTGTCGTGCGTCAGGCCGGTGATATACAGGCCGTAGCCTTCGCCGGCGTGGGCCATGTCGGGGACCAGATCCTCGCCGGTCTCATAGGCGAGGTAGTCTTCAGGCGACTTCGTCGTCCTGCGGCGCGGCTGGACCTCGATCTCCCCGGCCTCAGGGATGACCACCTTTTCGGTCATGTGGCCGACGCACTCGTCCATCATGAACATGACCGGGACGCGGAACTTTTCGGCCAGATTCATCGCCGTCACCGAGAGGTCGAAGCACTCTTGAGGCGAGTTCGGCACCAGGGAAATCGTCGAATAGTCGCCATGCGAACCAAAGCGGGCCTGCATCATGTCGCCCTGGGCGGGCAGGGTCGGCAAGCCTGTCGACGGGCCGCCGCGCTGGACATTGACAAAGACGCAGGGCGTCTCGGTCATGGCGGCGTAGCCGATGTGTTCCATCATCAGCGAAAAGCCGGGTCCGGAGGTGACGGTAAACGACTTCGCCCCGGCCCAGACCATGCCCTGAAGGGTGATCGAGGCGGCGAGTTCGTCCTCCATCTGGATGAACAGGCCACCCACTGTGGGGGCGCGCTGCGCGAATCGCTCGACCACCTCGGTGGACGGCGTGATGGGATAACCGGCGGCGAACTTGGCCCCGGCCGCAAGCAACCCTTCGCAACAGGCGATGTCGCCGTTGATGAAGTGGGTGCCGGTGAGTACGGATTCTTTTTCGGCGTGCATGCTACGCTTCCTTTGACGCCTCGACGGGCGCCTCGACAACTGGCTTCCCCACGGCGGTTTCCGCGGCAGCTTGTCCGGCTACTTTGTTCTCGGGTTGCTTGAACCCGAAGATGGCGAAGTCGGGACAGTACATTCCGCACAGGTTGCAGCCGGAACACTTGTCGGCATCCACCATGTGCGGCGGGTGATACCCCTTCTTATTGAAAGCGGAAGAAAGCGCAAGGACGTGCGTGGGGCAGAATTCAACACAGAACCCGCATCCCTTGCACCGCTCAGTCGTGACAACCACGGAGCCTCTAGCCATGGAGAGCCCCTCCTAACAGGACTTCGTGGTTGTATATGCAATCCTTATGCCATGTGCTGCCGGGAGTTATCCTGACTCGACGATAACCTACAGGGATCGTTGGACTTGGCCTGCAAATCGTCGACCAATCCGAGGAAACTGACCTCCCGCGCGGTGGGTGATTTAACCCACGGTCAAAGAAGCATGTAAGTCACCAATCCGGTGGCGACGGGCTGGCCATGGACGTGGTGGACATCGACGGCGATAACGGCCAACGTCTTGCCGAGTTTGATGAATCTGGCGCGCGCCCGGACTTTGCCCTGGCCGGCGGGGTTGAGGTAATTCACCTTCATTTCGACGGTGGTGATCTGACGCTGCCCGCCGAGATGGCCAAACAGGGCGACGCCCGCGGCGGCATCGACCAGCGTGGCAGTGACGCCTCCATGGAGGGTGCCGAAGATATTGGTCAACTCCGGACGGACCTCGACCTCCATGGTAATGCCGTCTTTCCAGACGCGGACCACCTTGAAACCGAGCGTCGCATTGAAGGACGTCTCGGTCATCTTCCTGTTCAGTTCTTCACGGGTGAGCGCTGTTGGTTTCAAATTTGTAGTATGGCACTGGGGGGCGCCATGTCATTTTCCATCACTGTCACCCGTCGCGGCTGCGTCGCCGTGCTGACCATCGACAACCCGCCTGTGAATGCGCTGGCCGCGGGCGTGGCTGAGGCCGTGGCCGATGGCATCGAGGCGGCGAACGCGGATCCGGAAGTCACTTCGATCGTCGTCACGGGAGCGGGGCGGACGTTTGTCGCCGGGGCCGACATTCGGGAGTTCGGCGAGATCGTGGCGGGCTTGAGGCCGCCCATCACGCTGAGCGCCGCCTTCAACCGGGTCGAGGCGAGTGCGAAACCGGTCGTCATGGCGATTCATGGTTCGGCGCTTGGGGGCGGGCTGGAACTGGCCATGGCAGGGCATTACAGGGTTGCCGCGGCGCCGGCGAAAGTGGGTCAGCCGGAGGTGAATCTGGGGTTGATTCCGGGTGCGGGAGGAACGCAGCGGCTGCCCCGGCTGTGCGGGATTGCCAAGGCGCTGGACCTCTGTGTGTCGGGGCGGGCGATCCCGGCCGCCGAAGCGCTCGACGCCGGCGTTATCGACAGGATTGTCGAAGGGGACTTGATTCAGGGTGCGGTCGAGTTTGCCAAGGGGGTGACGGTGCCAAGGCGAACAGGCGAAATGGCGATGCCGGCGTCTGACGCTGAGGCCGTTGATGCCGCGCGCAAGGATGCGGCCAAACGAATGCGTCTTCAGACCGCGCCCGTGGCTGCGATTAATGCCATCGAAGCGGCATCGAGGATGGGATTCGCCGAGGGGCTTGAATACGAGAAGGGACTGTTCGAGGCCTGTCTTCAGGGGCCGCAATCGAAGGCGCTGATTCACGTCTTCTTCGCCGAGCGCGAGGTTTCGAAGATACCCGGCGTTGTTGTCGATGTGGCGCTGCCGCCGGTCGGCAAAGCCGCGGTGCTTGGGGCGGGAACGATGGGCCGGGGCATCGCCATGTGCTTTGCCAACGCGGGCATCCCGGTTGTCCTTTCAGACCAGACCAGCGAGGCGTCATCAGCCGCTCTGGCTGCGATCCGCGAGACCTATGAATCGAGCGTCAAGAAGGGCAAGATGATCCCTGGCGAGATGGAGAACCGCTTGGCGCTGATCCGTCCTGGCGTGTCTCTGGACGGGTTCGATGAGGCCGATATCGTCGTCGAGGCGGTGTTTGAGGACCTTGACGCGAAAAAGCGTGTTTTCACCCAACTCGATGCGGTGGCCAGGCCAGGCGCGATCCTGGCGACCAACACTTCGACGCTCGATGTGGATGCCATTGCCGGGGTGACGTCGCGGCCCGAATGGGTCTGCGGATTCCACTTCTTCTCGCCCGCACACATCATGAAACTGCTGGAGATCGTGCGAGGGCGGGCGACCTCGCCGGCGGTGATGGCGGCGGCGATGGAACTTGGCCGGCGGTTGAAGAAGGTCGCGGTTCTGGCCGGAAACTGCCCAGGGTTCATCGGCAACCGGATGTTTGCGCCGTATCGCGAAGCGGCGCTTCGCTGTGTCGAGCAAGGCGCGTCGCCTTGGGCCGCCGATGAGGCGTTGACCGGTTGGGGGATGGCGATGGGACCGATTCGGGTTGGCGATCTGTCGGGCATCGACATCCTGCGCGAGGTGCGGTTGGCGGCTGGTTTGGATGAGACAGTCGAGGACCGGCTGTTCGCCATGGGACGGCTTGGAGAGAAGTCGGGCCAAGGCTGGTATCGTTACGCCGATGGCCGCAAGGCCGAGCCGGACCCGGACATCGAAGACGTGGTCCGCCAGTACGCGGCAGAGCGCGGCATCCGGCAACGGGCGTTTTCAGTGGACGAAATCGTCGAGCGCTGCATGGCGGCGCTGCGGGCCGAGGGCGTCAAGATCCTGGCCGAAGGGATGGCGCTGCGCGCTTCCGACATCGACATCGTCTATGTCCACGGCTACGGGTTCCCGGCCTGGCGCGGCGGACCGATGTTTGCGGGCTGAGCGCTGACCGGTGGAGGCCGCGAACGAAGAGAGCGGGTGCCCGGCACAATGTCGAGGGAATCAGTAGCTGCCCTTTGACGCCGAGTGGCCACTCCATCGCAAGAGGCTTCTGGAAACCCGCTCTTGAGGAACCTCCTGAAAGTTCCTCGTCCGCCTGGACCCACGGAAGTGGGCACCCGCTCTCTGCGTTCGCGGCCTCATTTGGGAGCGCTGCGGCGCGGCTTCCATCGCCGTCGGCGGGCCGTTGGGATTTCCTTCTGATCGTGGCTCCGTTTGGCTGCGGCGAGGAGCTAGTTTTCGAGGGCCTTGACCGGGCCGTGGTCGTCGCAGTGGCCGTCGTGGGGATGGTGGAGATGGCCGCCGACAAGATAGTCCACATGATCGCCATGCGGGACGGCTTCGTGGCCGCAATCCGGGCCATGAACATGGGTGGCATCGTGTCCTGAGCATGCGTGCTGCGGGGTGCAGGCATCCGGATTGGCGGTGGTGACCGGCAGGGCATGCTCGTCGACATGGTCGCCGTGGGGCTGGTGGAGGTGGCCGTCGTGGAGGTAGTCCACATGGCCGCCATGTTCGATGGCGGTGTGGCCGCAGCCGGGTCCGTGGACGTGGGGGTGATTGTCGTGGATATTATGCTGGATCATGATTGCTCTCCTTGGTTTGAGACGATTCGGGGCCCGGCGTTTGCGCGGGTGATTCACTGGCGTGGGCCATGGCGCTGAAGACGAGGTCGAGGACATGCTGGTCGGCCAGTGCGTAATTAATATGTTTGCCGTCACGGCGGCGCGTGACGAGGCGTTCGGAACGCAGCACCCGCAGCCGCTGCGAAATGGTCGAAACGCTCTCTCCCTCGATCGCAGCAAGTTCCGAGACGCAGGCGGGACCCTGGGATAACAGCGCCAGCAGACGCAACCGCGCCGTATCGCCCATGGCTCGGAACAAATCAGAGGCGCGATCCAGCGCCTCGCGGCTGACGGGCAGCGACCGCCCGGCCGCGGCATGGTCGCGTGCGGCACAGGCGATTTGGGATGCTGAACTCATTGTCGTTCGTTTGATCCGTCACTTGCACAACTGTGCAACTGTTGATTTGATTCTGCACCTTTGATCACGAGCTGTCAAGCCAAACGAACTCATTTTTCCGTTCCGGCTTGCTATCCGGGCCGTAACGCGATACGTTATTGATATCCAGCACTCAACAAAGCGGCGGGTCCGGATGGATTTCCGCATCCAGGGGATGGACTGCGCCGAAGAGGTCTCCTTGCTGAGACGTGAACTCAGCAAGGTGATTGGCGTTTACGAACTCCATTTTGAGATTATCCAGGCCCGGATGACGGTGGAGTTCGACCCTGGGCGGACCAGCGTAGCCGCGATTCAGGCGGCCGCGACCGGAGTTGGTTTGGGTTGCGATCCCTGGGAGGCAGCCTCCCAGCCTGAGCGGATCGAACGCAGGGTCAAGATGCGCCGGTGGCTCACGGCCGCGAGCCTGGCTTTCGTCATCGCCGGAGCGGCGTTACAGGCGAGCCTCCACGGCGGCGGGGTCATGAGTTTACTGGCTCACCAGAGCCATACGCACAGTCCCAATCCGGTTGTTGTGGCGCTGTTCGCGCTGGCCATCGCCGCGGGCTTTGCGCCGTTCGCCCGCAAAGCCCTAATGTCGCTGCGATCGGCGAGACCGGACATGAATCTGCTGGTCGGGATTTCGATTACTGGCGCGTGCATTCTGGGTGAGTGGATGGAAGGCGCCTCGCTGGCGTTCCTTTTCGCGCTGGCGGCGGAGATCGAGAGTTGGAGCGCGTCGAGGGCGCGGCAGGCGGTGTCGGGATTGTTCAGCGCCAGTCCCGAGGAAGCGACCGTCCTGCATGGCGACCATGAGCATCGCGTTCCGGCGAGCCGCGTGGCGGCGGGCGACCGGGTGGCGGTCCGGCCGGGCGAACGGATCCCTTGCGATGGCGAGGTGGCGGCAGGTTCGTCCTATGTCGATCAGTCGCTCATCACTGGCGAATCGGTCCCGGTGCCGAAGCAGGCGGGCAGCAAGGTCTATGCGGGTACGTTGAATGCGGGCGGGTATCTTGAGGTCCTGGCGACGGGCGCGGCCGCGGACACGACCGTTTCGCGCATTCTGCGCATGGTTACCGAATCGTCGCAACGGCGGACGAAGGCCGAACTGTTCATCGAGAAGTTCGTCCGCTGGTACACGCCGGCGGTCTTTGGCGCGGCGTTTCTCGTGATCGGCGTTCCGCCGCTGTTCTTCGGGCAGGAGTGGGGCCACTGGTTCTATCAGGGCATGGTGGTGTTGCTGATCTCGTGCCCTTGCGCCCTGGTGATCTCAACCCCCGTGACGATGGTCTCGGCCCTGGCCTCGGCGGCGCGGCACGGAGTACTGGTGAAGGGCGGCGCATTCCTTGAAGAGGCGGCGCGGCTGAAGGCGATCGTATTCGACAAGACGGGCGTGCTGACAGCAGGCCAGCCAAGCGTCGAGGCATTCATCCCGATCGGCGGCGGGGATCCGGATCTGGCGCTGGCGGGATTGGCGGCGCTGGAATCGCGCAGCGAGCATCCGCTGGGCCGGGCGATCTTGAAGTTCGCGGGCGAGCGGGGCATCCAGGTGGAGGCGCCCGCCGGGTTCGAGGCTCTGCCCGGCCGCGGAGTTCAGGCCGCGTTCACCGGCGCGGTGCACTGGGCGGGCGGGATGAACATGATCGAGAGCCATGGCGCGCGTTTGGACGGGCACACCGGCGAGATCGAAGAGTGGGAATCGAGGGGCTTCACCGTGGTTGTCTGTGGCCACGATTCCGAGGCCCTGGCGGCCGTTGCGCTGTCTGACCGCGTCCGGCCGGAAGCACAGCAGGCCTTGCGGCGTTTACACCAGATTGGGATTCGACGCCTGGCCGTGTTCACTGGCGACAGCGCGGCAGTTGCCCAGGCCGCGGCCAAATCGCTGCCGATCGACGATGTGCGCGCCGGGCTGCTACCGGGAGAAAAGGCCGAGGCGATGCGCGAGTACCGGCGCCAATACGGCTCGGTGGCCATGGTCGGCGACGGATTCAACGATGCGCCGGCGATGTCTGAAGCCAATGTCGCGATCGCTCTGGGTCCGAATGCGACCGGCCTGGCGATGGAGTCGGCCGACGTCGTTCTGATGGCGGCGGACTTGAACCGGCTTCCGTTCCTGGTCCTTCACGCCCGCCGCGCGGCGCGGGTCATTCGCCAGAATGTGGGCGTTGCGCTGGGGCTGAAACTGGCGTTCCTGGCGGCGGCGGCGCTGGGTTCGGCGACTCTGTGGATGGCGATTGTGGCCGACATGGGCGCGACACTGCTCGTCACGCTGAACGGGCTGCGGCTGTTGCGGGCCAGGGATGATCGGAGTTCGTGGACGGCGCTGCCGTAGGTCGATCCCGGCGCCCCGCTCGGTCGACAGAGACGCGGGGAGACCCGCTCTCTGCGTTCGCGGCCTCATCGATGGGGCGCTCGGTCGAAAACCACCGGAGCGACCCGCTCTCTTCGTTCGCGGTTCCTCGCTCCGGCGTATCTTCGGTGGACCCTCGCCGGCCAACGGCCGAGGACGGGCTGAAGCCCTTCGCAGGCTGAAGCCCGCCCCACCGGGACTCAACGGGGTTAGACGAACCAGTAGCCGTTGACGAAGAGGATGACGCTCAGCATGAGCATCATGGCGGACCACAGCAGCAGCGGGTAGCGGACGATGGGCCAGCGCTGGGCGGCGGCGGCGGCGACGAGGTAGTAGGGGACGACGGTGGTGAGGTATCTGGGCAGAGAGTGGAGCAGGAGAGTGCTGACATAGAGGAGCGGCCAGATAATCATCAGCACCACCCAGGAAAGACGGGCGCGGACGACGACGGCCAGGACCAGCATGGCGGCGGCGAGTCCGGCGGCGCCGTGGAAGTAGATGCGGAAAAACAAGGGTATCGAGTTGTTGTGGAAGCCGTTCTGGAAGGCGATCCAGGGCCAGGCGAGTTCGCGGCCCCAGAAGCGCTGGGCCTTGGCGTAGAGTTGAGCGTCGCCAAAGGCAAACCAGAGATAGAGGGTGAAGGCGGCGCTGCCAAGGACGGGCAGGCCGAGCCAGAGAATCTGGCGCCATTTGCGGGGTCGCTTCCAGGGGAGCAGGAAGTAAATCAGCAGGGGCAGAACGAGAATGAAGCCGGAGTTGCGGGTGAGCGCGGCGGCCATGCCCCACAGTCCGGCGATGGCCCAGCGCTCACGTTCCGCTTCGTCGAGGCAGGCGGCGACGGCGCAGAAGAAAAGCGCTTCGGAATAGAAGATCGACAGGAAGAAACTGACGGGGCCGAACAGGACGAGGGCGACGGAGAGGCCGGCTGTTTCGGTCGAGTTCCAGCGGCGCATGGCGATGCGCCAAAGGGCGGCACAACCGTAAAACAGAGCGACGTTGCTGAGCAGCACGCCGACGACTCTGGGTTCGATGAGCCGGCCGAGGGAGAAGATCCAAACCAGGGCGGGATAGAGGGGCATGAAGGCGACGTTCGAGCCGCGCGCCGGGTCGAAGAAATAGCCGCGCTCGACGACGCTCATGAACCAGCCCGTGTCCCAGCGCAGGAACGCTTCCCAGAGGTTGTGGGGGTTGCCCATATCGGCGCCGGCGGGGATGATGAGAGACGAAAACCCGGCCATCATCGCGATCAGAACGCGGGTGGCGAGGAGCCACACGAGGATGCGCACCCAGGGCACGCCTTCCGGTGTGACGGCAGGGATGGCTGAAGGAACCGGCGGTGCGGGCTGAGCGCGTTTTGTCACTTTGTCCATGTTAGTACGCGCCGCGGCTCTCATCCGGATGTGATATTCGTGGGTCGCAATCGCCGATTGGAGAACCGGCGGATGAAACGATTCCTTCTTTCCCTGATCTATGAAGCCTGTCCACCGGGCACGGGCGGGCGGCCGAATGAGGGGACTCGTTAACAGACCCGGCTCGCGTTGCAGTCGGGGCAGGAACCGTACAGAACCAGTTCGTGCCGGTCTACCGAAAAACCGGCGGCGGCCAGCCGTTCCAGGCCGGGCAAGCAGCCATGGAGTTCAAAGACCCGTCCACAGTGAGAGCATTGGAAATGGTGGTGATGCGCCTTGCCGGAGATCTCGTATCGCGGCGGATCGCCTGGGAGTTCGACGGTCGCAAGCCAACCTTCGTCAACCAGGGACTTTACATTTCGATAGACCGTAGCGATGCCAAGACCTTCGACGTTGGTCTGGGCCAGATCGAGCACTTCCCCCGTGGATAGGGGCCTGCCCGAATGCTCGAAGGCCAAGCGGATCGCGGCTTTCTGCCGTGTGTTGCGAGTCACCATTCCTCTTCATGATAGTGATTCTTCACTCTCGCGTGGAGGTGCGGCCGGGAGGGGTTCGTTTGGTTGAATGCGAGCGGGCCAATCATGAGCGGGTCGCGGTGGCTGGCGCCGGACAGGTACGCTGGAGAGAGATGAACTTTTCAGAATCCTGGGTTGCACGGAAGGCCGGGCTGACGCCGAACGACCTCGAGAAGATCCTGGCCGAGGCGCTTGCCAAAGGCGGTGACTACGCCGACCTGTACTTTGAATCAACCGAGACGACGGCGGTGTCGCTGGACGAGGAGATCGTCAAGTCAGCGTCGCAAGGCTTCTCGTCGGGCTGTGGCGTGCGCGTGCTTTCAGGCGAGCGAACCGGTTACGGCTACTCGGCTGAACTCTCGATGAACAAATTGCTGAAGGCGGCCTCGATCGCGGCGTGCATTGCCGCGGGTCCAGCGAAGGTATCGAGGGCGGGCTTCGAACAGGCGCCGTCGCACCGGCTTTACGACGCAAGCAGACCCGAGGCGTCGCTGCAAGCCCGCGTCGATCTGATCCGCCGCGCTGACGAAGCGGCGCGGTCGGCCGATGCCAGGGTCATCGAGGTGATGGCCAGCTACGCCGACAGCGTGAAGCAGGTCCTGGTGGCGACAAGCGACGGCCGCATCGTCTGGGATACGCAGCCGATGGCGCGACTGAACGTGCAGGTGATCGCACGGGAAGAAGGCGGGCAGCCGCAGCGGGGCTATTCGGGCGGCGGCGGCAGGGTGGAGTTCAGCTACTTCCTGACCGAACGAACTCCCGAGGAGTTTGCCAGGGAAGCCGTCCGGCAGACGATCGTTCAACTGGACGCCGGCGAAGCGCCAGCCGGTGAAATGACGGTGGTGCTGGGTCCGGGCTGGCCGGGGATATTGCTGCACGAAGCCGTGGGCCACGGGCTGGAAGCCGATTTCAACCGCAAGGGCGTCTCGGCGTTTTCGGGCCGCATTGGACAGAAGGTGGCGTCGGAGCATTGCACGGTGGTTGATGACGGAACGATGGAGCGGCGGCGAGGATCGTTGAACGTCGACGACGAGGGCGTGGCCACGTCGCGCACCGTGCTGATCGAGAACGGGATACTGCGAGGCTATCTCCAGGACAGGCTGTCGAGCCGGTTGCTCGGCTGCGCGCCGACGGGCAATGGCCGGCGCGAGAGCTATCACTACACGCCGATGCCGCGCATGACCAACACATTCATGCTTGCGGGCGAGAGTGAACCGGAGGAGATCATACGGTCAGTGAAATCGGGCATCTACTGCGCCAACTTCGGCGGTGGGCAGGTGGACATCACGTCGGGCAATTTCGTCTTCTCGGCGACTGAATCGTACCTGATCGAGGACGGCAAACTCACCAGGAGCGTACGCGGCGCATCGCTGATCGGCAACGGGCCCGAGGCGCTGAAGTATGTCTCGATGGTTGGCAACGATTTGAAACTGGATGAGGGGGTCGGCATCTGCGGCAAGGAGGGGCAGAGCGTGCCAGTCGGGGTGGGGATTCCGACCGTAAGGATCGATCGCATGACGGTGGGAGGCGGGCAATGAGGGCGGCGGACAACATGACGGAAGAGATCGCAGCGCGGCTGGTGAAACTCGCGCTGGACTCGGGCGCGACAGAAGCCGAAGCAGGCGTCGCCGAGGGCGCCGAGTTTGAGTGCACGGTGCGGCTGGGCGAACTGGAGACGCTCAAAGAGGCGGGTTCTTCGGCTGCGGGCGTGAGAGTGTTCCGCGGCAAGAAGACGGGCACGTCGTCCACTTCCGACCTATCCGATGATGGGTTGAGGCGCATGGTGGCCTCGGCGATGGCGCTGGCCGAGGTGTCGATGGACGACCCCTTCGCGGGGCTGCCAAGCCCGGAGGAGTTGGGCGCGGCGGAAGGCAATTTTGAACTGTACCACTCTGACATCGAGGCGGTCCCGCCGGCAGAGCGTATCGCGCTGGCACGGCGAGCCGAGAAGGCCGCGCTGGACTTCGATCCGCGGATCACGAACAGCGAGGGCGGGTCCTATGGGTCGTCGATCTCGACACGGGCGTTCGCCAATTCGCTGGGGTTCGTTGGGTCGTACAAGACGTCGTCCTGCTCGTTGAGCGCGGTGAGCGTGGCCGCAAACGGGGCAGGGAAGTTGGAACGCGACTACTGGTATGACATGGCGCGGTCGGCGGCGAGCCTGGAGAGTCCCGAAGATATTGGGCGCCGGGCGGCCGAGTGGACTTTGCGGCGGCTCGGCGCGCGCAAAGCGGCGACCCAGAAGGTTCCGGTAATCTTCGACCCGCGGGTGGCGCGGTCGCTTGTCGGTCATCTGTTCGCCGCGGTGACGGGCGAGGCGGTCTATCATAAGTCGTCATACCTGGCCGGGAAGTTGGGCGAGGTTGTCGCATCGAAGTGTGTCACGGTGGTTGACGACGCCCTGATGGCCGGCGGATTCGGCACGTCGCCGTTTGACGATGAAGGCGTGCCGTCGCGGCGCACGACGGTTGTCAACGAGGGCCGGCTGGAGACTTTTCTGCTGAACACGTACATGGCGCGAAAGCTGGGCAAGAGGACCACCGCCAACGCGTCGCGCGGCCTGGCCGGCAATCCGGGGACCGGCCACGGCAATCTGTACCTCGCGCCGGGAAAGAAGACGCCGGGAGAGCTAATCTCGTCTGTAGAAAACGGTTTCTACGTGACCGAATTGCTCGGCAGCGGTGTCAATATTGTCAATGGAGACTACTCGCGGGGTGCGGCCGGACTGTGGATTGAAAAGGGCCGGCTGGCATGGTCCGTCAACGAAGTGACGGTGTCGGGCAACCTGGCAAGTCTGTGGACCATGATTGAAGCCGTGGCCTGCGATCTGGAGTTTCTCGGGTCGGTGGCATCGCCGGCGATATTGATAGGGGAGATGAGGGTCAGTGGTACATAACGCGCACCGATTGAGAGAGAAGAACAGGCCGGCGTTCCTGCTGCTGCTGGCGGTGTCGGCCGCCCTGGTCGTGCTGGGCGGGTTGGCGTGGTATTTTTCCACGAGGGGTCCGGCCAAGCCGCCCGAGTCGCCGGGGTTGTCCGCCGAAGCCAAGGCGTATACGAAATACCTCGGCCTGGCCGGCTTCGAGATGAAGGCCAGCGACAGCTTCATGCAGTCGACGCTGGTGGAATTGTTGGGCAAGATCACCAACAACGGCGACCGCAAGTTGAAGGTGGTTGAGATCCATTGCATCTTCCACGACCCGTCGCAGCAGTATGCCGTGCACCGCGAGCGGGTGGCGATTGTCCGGGCGAAGGACGGGCCGCTGATGCCGGGCCAGACGCGCAGTTTCCGGCTGCCGTTTGACGCCATCCCGAATACGTGGAACCAGGCGACTCCGCAAATGGTCATCGCCCACATCGAGTTCGCCGAGTAACGCGGATGGCGAAGATCCTGGTGGTGGACGACGACGCGGAGCAACTCGCCCTGCGCAGCATGATCCTGAAGAAACGTGGCCATGAAGTCTCCGTGGCCGGATCCAGAGCTGAGGCGGTGGCGGCGTGCGCCGAGTTTTCGCCGCGATGCGTTCTGATGGACCTGCGGCTGCCTTCCGCGGACGACGGGCTGGCCCTGATCCGGGACATCAAACGGTCAAGGCCGGAGACAGACGTGTTTGTGCTGACAGGCTGGGCGGAGGACTTGGAGGGAAAGGCGGAGCGAGCGATGGTGAGCGAAGTGTTTACGAAGCCGGTGAGGACGGAGCGGCTGCTGGCGGCCCTGGGCAGACTGTCGATGATGGCGCTGGCGCTGGCGGGCGTGACGTGGGCGGCCGCGCCGGCGAAGTTCACCGTGGCGGATGCGCGGTCCGAGATCGTGGCTTCCATCGGGATGACGGCCAAAGGCGCCGATTGGGGACGAAAGGGAAGCGAGGGCGTGCTGGCGCGAGTGCTTGTCGATGGAAAGCCGCGCGGCCATGCGTGGGTGTTTGGCGAAGCGAAGGGCGAGCCGGTAAAGGTGTTCCTGGGCAGGCTGGCGGCGGGCGATCACACGCTCGTGGTCGAGCCGGTGAAAGAGGAATCGGCGGCGCTGCCGCTCGAGACGGGCAAGGTGGAAGTGGTCGAGATCGCCACGGGCGACGCACGATATCAGGCCGTGGCAAACGCGCCCGTCGTCATCTCGCGCGCCGACACGCTGGGCCGGTTTTCCGATGTGCCGCTGGTGGCTTACGTCGAACAACGTCCCCGCGCTTACCGCTATTCGGTGATCTTCTCGAATGAAGATGGCGGCACGTCCACGCGCGACCTGATGGCCCGCTGGGGCAGGACGACGGATATCGAGTTCGTCTACGAAGTGAACCCGGCCACGGGCGCAACGCTGATCCAGGCCAAGGGCCACAAGGAGATCCCGTACGCCGGGACTTACGAGGGGCGGCATCCGGCGCTGGAGGTGGTGACGTTGAACAACATGGTCGCGCCCGGCGCCGTGGCCGGTAAACTCGATTTCCGCCTGTTGCCGGAAGCGGTCTCGCTCACCCGCTCCCGCGAGATTGTGATGGACAGCCACGCCTGGACCTACGCCGTGTCGTCGAAGGAACTGATGCGCGAAGGCAAGGTGCGGCCTTTCGGCGAGGTCAGGGATGAGGCGATTTCGGATCCGCGCAATTACATGGTTGCCGAGTTGGACATGACGCCGGAGAGCGCGGGGATGCAGGTCGTGGTGAAGCTGAAACGCGGCAGCACGAGATTTGGTTCGGCGCGGGGAATGGTGGAAAACTACGTCACGCGTTCGGGGTGGTTGCGCATGGCAACGGAACTACCTCCGGGCACGCGCCTGAGCGACATCGGCGAACTGCTGCTGGATTGCGTTGTCACGCCCGACACGAAGGAGCGCAAAGGGGCGCGCGACGGCAGTTGCGGGTTGAATGGCCCTGGGCGCGTGATGATGATGGGCGCGGACCTCGCCCCCGGCGAGTGGCGAGCCGTACGCGCGCCTGGCCGCTGGCGCACGGGGACGATGGCCGTGCTGGAGACCCTGCCTTGACGATTGAGGACCGTGTCGCCGAGTTCAATCGCGAAGGGCGGATCTCGTTGACCTTGCGTGTCGCACCGAAATCGCCGCGAACGGCCTGGGCGGGGCGGATGGAAGATGGCAGTTGGAAGGTTCGTTTGGCGGCGGTGGCGGAAGACGGCAAAGCGAATGCGGAACTGATCCGGTTCCTGGCGCGGGAAATGGGCGTGGACCGCTCCGCGGTGACGATCGTCTCCGGCGGGACGGCGCGCATGAAACAGGTCAGGGTTTCGCGCTAACCGGCCGTTCAGGTCCGGATGACTCTGATAGTCTCGTTGGGTGGAAGGATCCCCGATGAGATTCACCTGTTCGCTTGCTCTTGCGGCACTGCTCGGTTGCGCCGCTGCGCCTGCCGCCGCGGCTGACGTCAACTCGATCGCCGAATTGAAGGCCCGCTTCGCCAAGCCCGGCGCGGAATACAGCACGGCGCCGCTGATGGTGTGGAACGGCGAAGTGACCGAAGCGGCCATCGACAAGCAACTGACCGACTATAAAGCGCAGGGCGTCGAGGCGTTTTTCATCCACCCGCGGCCCGGCCTGATCACCGAATACCTATCGGAGCGCTGGGTCGCGCTGGTGCGCCACACCGCGGAGAAGGCGCGTCAGTTGGGCATGAAGGCGTGGCTCTATGACGAGAACTCGTATCCCAGCGGATTCGCCGGCGGCCATGTGCCGGACCAGATGCCCGAATCCTGGAACCAGGGCCAGGGGCTGCGGCCCAAGCCTCTGGATCGTGCGCCCGCCGCGGGTCAGTGCAAGGTGCTGCTTCAGAAATCCGGCGCCGGATCCACGGACGTCACAGGCAAAGCGCGTGCCGGCGATGCGGGCGAGTTCATCTGCTACGAAGTGACGTTTTACGACAAGCGCGCCTGGCACGGCGGCTTCAGCTATGTCGATCTCATTAAACCCGGCGTGACCCAGAAGTTCATCGACATCACGATGGGCAGCTACGAGAAGGCCGTTGGAAAGGACTTCGGCGGACTCGTACCCGGCATGTTCACCGACGAGCCCAACATCATCGCGCCGGACCGAAGCTCGATGCGGTGGACGCCCGACCTCTTCGAGCAATTCGAGAAACGCTGGGGCTATGACTTGAAGCCCCATCTGCCATCGCTGTTTGAAGACACCGGCGACTACCGCCGCGTGCGGCACAACTACTTCGCGCTCCTGCTCGACCTCTTCATCGACCGTTGGAGCAAACCCTGGGCCGCCTACGCCAAACAACACAATCTCCCCTGGACCGGCCACTACTGGGAACACGGCTGGCCCAGCCCCGTGCACGGACCCGACAACATGGCCATGTATGCCTGGCACGACATCCCCGGCATCGACATGCTGTTCAACCAGTTCGACGAAGGCGTCAACGCACAGTTTGGCAACGTCCGGTCAGTGAAGGAGCTGGCGAGCGTGGCCAACCAGATGGGCCGCCGCAGAACGCTAAGCGAAACCTATGGCGGCGCCGGTTGGGAGTTGCGATTCGAGGACATGAAACGTCTGGGCGACTGGCAGGCCGCACTCGGCGTCAACTTCCAGGACCAGCACTTGTCGCATCAGACCCTGCTTGGTTCACGCAAGCACGACTACCCGCAGTCGTTCACCTACCACACGCCGTGGTGGCCGCAATATGGCGTGCTCGGCCGCTATTTCGCGCGGCTGTCGCTGGCGTTGGCATCGGGCGAACAGGTGAATCGCATCCTGGTGATCGAGCCGACGACATCGGCCTGGATGCATGCGTCGATCCCGAAAGCCGGACCGGGACTGATGGAGATCGGGAACTCGTTTCAGGCGTTCGTAACCAGCCTGGAGTATGCGCAAGTCGAGTATGACCTGGGCAGCGAAAACATCATGCGCGATCACGGATCGGCCGTGAAGGGCGGGTTGCGCGTAGGCAAGCGCGTCTATGACGTTGTCGTCCTGCCGCCAGGCATCGAGAACCTGGACCGCGCCACGGCGTCGTTGATCTCCGCCTACGTCAGGGCGGGCGGCAAGGTGATCTCGATGGTGGCTCCGCCGGCGTGGGTGGATGGAAAGCCGAGCGATGAGTTGGTGAAACTCGCCTCGGCGAATGCGCCGCAGTGGGTGCGCGCGGCGTCGGCCGGGGACGCGCTGAAGCTGCTGCCTGCCGGCGGCGTTCAGGTGACGCAGGGCAAGCTGATGCATCAGAGGCGCAAACTCGCCTCGGGCGAGATTCTCTTCCTCGCCAACAACAGTCTGACGGAGAGCGCGAAGGCGTCCGTGCGTGTTGCCGGCCCCGCGGTGACCCGTCTCAACGCGGTGGATGGGACGCTTGCGCAATACGCCTCGCGCCGCGTCTCGGGCAAGACCGGATTTGATGTCGATCTCGCCCCTGGCGGGAGCCTGCTGGTGTATGCCGGTCCGGCCGTTGCCGGCGCGGTTGCGCCAAAGCCCGAACCCGCCGTCAAGACACCTGTTGCCGCGTCGTCGCCGCTAAGCGTTTCCAGGCTCGCTCCGAACGCCTTGCGGATCGACTACTGCGATCTCGAAGCCGGCGGCGAGTCGATGAAGGACATCTACTACTACGCCGCTCAGGAAGCCGCATACAAGAAGAATGGCCTTGCGACGAATCCATGGAACGCGTCCGTTCAGTTCAAGCGGACGACGCTTGAGAAGGACAAGTTCCCGCTGGGGAGCGGCTTCACGGCCACGTTCCGATTTACGCTTGCGCCCGGCGTTTCACGCAGCGGCCTGCGGGCCGTGGCCGAGAGGCCGGCGCTGTACCGCGTCAGCGTGAACGGCAAGCCAGTCGAGGCGGTGAAGGGCGAGTGGTGGCTGGATGTCGATTTTGGGGTTTTCGAGATCGGACCATTCGTCCAGGACGGCGAGAATGCAATCACGCTCACCGCCTCGCCGATGTCGATACACGCCGAACTCGAACCGGTCCATCTTACGGGTGATTTCGGCGTGGAAGCCTCCGCGCACGGCTGGCTGATCGTCCCTTCAGCGCCGCTCTCGACAGGTGAGTGGACGGCTCAGAAGCTGCCGTTCTATTCCGATCGCGTGGCCTACGCGGCCGATTACGCGCTGGCTGCCGGAGGCCGCCATTTCGTGCGTCTCGCCGGGTGGAATGGCACGGTGGCCGAGGTTCGCGTCAATGGCAAGTCCGCCGGCGTCATCGGCTGGCAGCCCTATGAGCTGGAGATCACGCCGCTGGCGCAGGCGGGAAAGAATCGCGTCGAGGTCATCGTCACCGGGTCGCTCAAGAATCTGCTCGGGCCGCACCACGGCAAGCTCAACCGCGGGCTGGTTTCGCCCGGCAGTTTCCGCACTGCGCCGCAGCATCAGCCTGCAGGATCGGCGTACGATCTGGAGCGCTACGGCCTTATGCAAGGCTTTGATGTGTTGACCTCAACGAGGTGAGCTGCGCATCAGGGCGTACGCGATCGGGCAAGGAGGCCTGCGACCTTTGCCGCGAGTTCGTTCGGGTGGAACGGCTTGGAGATAAAGTCGGCAAGGATGTCCCGTGCCAGCGTGGAATCGTCCGGCGGCTCGGCGTATCCTGACATGAACAGGACTGGCAGGCCCGGGCGAAGTTCCCTCACGCGCCGCACCAGCTCTCGCCCACCCATGCCGGGCATGACCAGGTCGGTGATCAGGAGATCGACTTCCGACGGATCCGCTGTCCGGATGAGTGCGGCATCGGGACTGGCGAAATCCTCGACGTCACAGCCGATTGCAGCCAGCATGGTGCACACCACCGCGCGTACGGCTGGCTGGTCTTCGACAACGATCACCCTCGCGCCGGCCACTGATGTCTGGACGGCAGAGGCGGGCGCATCCGCGGCCGAAGCGGATTGGTCAAGCGGCAGGGCGGCGCGGAACGTCGCGCCCTGGCCCAAGGCGCTTTCAAACGTGACTCCGCCGCAGTGCTGAACGATGACGCTGTAAACGGTCGATAAGCCCAGACCCGAATGCCGGGCGGCCTCCTTGGTCGTGAAGAATGGCTCGAAAATTCGTGCGCTGGCCTCATCTTCGATGCCCTGCCCGGTATCAGAAACGGAAAATTCGACCCACTGGCAATCCCGCGGATGTTGTCCCGGAACGTAGGCCGGCGCTCCGCTGGCAAGGCGTCTTGACGCGATTGTCAGCCGTCCGCCGCCAGGCATCGCCTCCCTCGCGTTGACCGCCAGATTCAGCAGGACCTGGTGGATTTGGCCCGGGTCCGCCTTCACATGGAGCGGAGAAGCATCGATCTGGACCTCGAGATGGATATCCTCGCCGATCAGGCGCCGGATGACGCGGCTGCCCTCCTCGATGATCTGATTCAGGTCGATCCGCCGGAGTTCGGCCTGCTGTTTGCGGCCGAGCGTGAGAAGTTGCCGGGTGAGCGAGGCCGCGCGCAGGCCTGCCTCGTGAATCGCCTCAAGGGAGTCCCGCTCGGCGCTGCCTGCCTGAGCGCGCATGAGAAGCAACTCGGCATGGCCGTTGATGATCGTGAGCAGGTTGTTGAAGTCGTGGGCCACGCCCCCGGCGAGCCGGCCTACGGTCTCGAGCTTCTGAGCTTGCAGGAACTGCTCCTGCAACTGCTTGTAGCCCGTCACGTCCTGGACGATGCCGATCAGTTTGACCACTGCGCCGGACGCGTCGCGTACCGGTTCCGCCGACAAACGGCAATGGCGAATCTCGCCATTCGGGCGGGTGAGGCGGTGCTCCACGGCATACGGCTCCCCGGTGCTCCGTGCCCTCTCGACGGCGGCGATGAGAGGTGGGAGATCCGCCGGGTGGACCATGTTGCGGAAGGCGGCCCGGGTCGGCTGGAAGGTGGCCGGGTCCGTGCCGTGGATGCGGTGCACCTCGGGCGACCACGTGAGCGAATCGTCAGTGAAATCCAGCACCCAACTGCCCATCGAGGCCAGGCTCTGCGCATGAAACAGATGGGCCTTGGTGCGTTCGAGACTCCGGACCATCCCGTTCAGTTCGGTGACATCCTCATAGGCCGCCACGGTGGCGACGACCTGGCCCTGCGAATCCCTCACCGGAGCGGCCGACAGCAGGATGTCGCGCAGCGTGCCGTCCTTTCTCCGTCTGCGCAAGGGAATCGCCGTGACGGTCCCGCCTTCGAGCAGCCTCTTCATGGTGCGCTCGAATTCGGTCTTCTCAGCCTCCGCGACAACCGGCAGCACGCGTCCCAAAACCTCTTCCAGGGTGTAGCCGTACATGCGTTCCGCCGCGGGGTTCCACCGCAACACCCTGCCCTCGCGGTCGAGCACGATGATGGCGGCCGGACACGAATCCAGGATTGAGGTGAGCAGAAATCCGCCATCGTCCCGCCCGGGAAGCGGCTCCGCCGAAGCAACGGTATAACGGCCATCCTGCAGCCGCGTGAACGAGGAGAACCGGGATCCGGATTGGGCGGCCTGTTGAAGAGTCCCAATCGGATAGTTGAACTGCCGGGCCATGTCTTCCGCCTGCGGACTGGCTGCGATCAGAACGCCATCCGCGCCATATAGGGCGATCGGCTGCGGCGCTTGGCGGACGAATTCAATCAGTGTTGTGTCCATCGACAGTGTCTGCATCGGGCCGCCGGATCGTGGAGATCTCTGTAAGAAGAGGATAGCCGAATCAGAGCGCCTCCGGCTGTGCCGCGCCTGGATGGACCTCTCATGGTTGAGCGCGCCGAGGTGCCATCAGAATAGCTCCGCTTGCGCGCCCGAGGCGGCCTTCGAGATTGCTCGAACCAGCTTTCTGTAGGGCGGCTGATCCGATTCGAAGGCGATCCAGTCCGCGTCGCGGAATGACGAATAGTACCAGCGGGCCAGCAGCGCGATATGCTCGGCGCGGTCGCGGATCGTCATCCTGGGCCGGGTCAATGCCGCGTAAAGTTCCCGAAGCCGGCGGTCCAGCGGCGCCATCGTCCCCGCCGTATCGGCGGCAATGGAAAACCGGACCGGCTCCAGCCAAACCCCGTCGAGAATGAAATGCAGATCCACCTGTCCGGTTGCAAGCGATGGGTAGACGGCCACGCCCGAGAGCCGTGAAGCGGCCGTGGCCAGGTCGTCGCGCAGCTTCAACGCCTGCTCGATTCGTTGGAGCCGCTCATGCTGCCGTTGCGCCTGTTCAAAATCAAGCTCGGCGCTGAACCTGTCGCGCGCCGTTCGAATCGGGTCAATCAGGCTCGCGCCGCCGCTTTCGAGGAACTGAACCAGCCGGCGCGACTCGCCCCGGTACTCCTCCGCCGAGACCGCATCCTGGCACGGCCGTAAACAGCGCATCATCTCGCCGTAAATGCAGCCGGGATGTTCCGGCGACGGCACCAGATCCTCGACGCAGCGCCGGACCTGAAACTGGTCGAGCAACTCCCCTTCAAAACGCTCCGCCGCCGCACGCGTGCGAAATGGCCCGTAATGCAGCGCACCCGATCCGCTGAACCGTGTCGTCACTTCTGTCCTCGGATACGTGTTCGAGAGTAGAACCTTCACGTAGGCCGGGAAGCGCAGCTTCACCATCGGCAGGTACTCATCCGGGAACAGTTCGCGCGCCAGGCGGTAGTACAACAGCGACGAAGGCAGCCGCCCCTTCACGGGATAACACTCCACCGATGTCGCGGGTTCCCGCAGATTCAGCCGTCTTGATCCGGGAGCAGCCTCGCCCAAAAGGCGCGACAGCCGCCGCCGCAAAAGAGCCGACCGGCCCAGGTAGGGGCGCGCATCGCCCAGTCTCACCACGAAGACAGCCGGCGCGTCCGGGACGGCGCTGACATCGAACGGCGGCTCGATGCGTAGTGCCATGCCACCGGAACTGTCCGCCTCTTGCATCATGGACTTTCAACCGGCCATTGGCGCTACACGACGATCGTGAATGCCGTCTCGTCGCGCTCCACGCGGTTGTACTGCGTGTCCCGCTCGACCGGTTCCCGTCCGGCTTCGCGGATCAACCGCAACAGTTCGCCCCGCCGCAGACCCTGCGAGGTTTCGGCGCCCGCGTCATGATAGATCCGCTCCTCGACCACTGTGCCGTCGATGTCATCGGCCCCGAACCGCTGTGCGATCTGCGCGATCTTCGGCGTCATCATTACCCAATACGCCTTGATGTGCGGGATGTTGTCCAGCATCAGCCGCGCCACGGCGATGCTCTTCAGGTCCATGAAACCGGTCGTCTTCGGGACATGCTCCAGCGGCGTGTTGTCGGGATGAAACGCCAGCGGAATGTAGGTGACGAAGCCGCCCGTCTCATCCTGTAACTCGCGCAGGCGGATCAGGTGATCGATGCGGTCCTCGCCCGTCTCGACATGGCCATAGAGCATCGTGCAATTGGACTTGATGCCCATCTGGTGCGCTACCCGCGCCACGTCCAACCATTCGGAGCCGTCGATCTTGTGGTCGCAGATGATTCGCCTGACCCGTTCGTTGAAGATCTCCGCGCCGCCGCCGGGCATCGAGTCCATCCCAGCGTCCTTCAATCGCCGCAACACCTCTTCGATCGGCGTCTTGAACCGCTTCGAAAGATACGCGATCTCCACCATCGTGAACGCCTTCAGATGCACTTTCGGGAAGCGCTGCTTCAACCCGCTGAGCATCTCGCAGAACCAGTCCACCGTCAGCTCGGGATGCAGCCCGCCGACGATGTGGAACTCGGTCACCGCGTCGCTGTAGCCTTCGCCGGCGCGGAAATAAACCTCGTCCAGCGACATCGTGTAGGCCTTGGGGTCTCGCGCCTTCTTGCCGAAGGCGCAGAGCTTGCAGCTCGCCACGCAGACGTCGGTCGGGTTGATGTGGCGGTTGACGTTGAAGTACGTCACGTTGCCATGCAGCCGCTCGCGCGCCAGGTTGGCCATCCAACCCACGCTCAGCAAATCCGGCGTCGAGTCCAGAAGCGTCCCGTCTTCAAATGACAGGCGCTCGCCCGCCTTGACCTTTTCCGCCACCGCCAGCAGCCTGCGATCGTCAATGACCGGTTCCATGGATTCTTAGTTCCTTCCCTGGCCGATCATCACATCCGCGGCCCAAAACAAGAAAAATAACAGACTCACCCAGCCGTTCATGGTGAAGAAAGCTGCGTTCACCTTTGACATGTCGTCCACCCGGACCATCCTGTGTTCCCAGGCCAGCATCAGCGCCGTGACGGCGATGCCCGCCCAGGCCAGACTGCGCATCTCGAATGAGACCGCCAGGGCAACCAGACACGCCACCATCGCAACATGAAGTAGCCGGGCGACAACCAGCGCCTTGCTGATACCCAGCCGCGCCGGTATGCTGTGCAGACCCGCCTGCCGGTCAAACTCGAAATCCTGGCACGAGTAGATGATGTCGAATCCGGCTGTCCAGAGCGTCACGGCCGCGGTCAGCCACAGGATAGGCGCGTCCAGTTGTCCGGCCACCGCGATCCAGGCAGCCGCGGGAGCGATGCCCAGCGCAAAGCCCAGCACCATGTGGCTGAACGGCGTGAATCGTTTGGTCCACGAGTAGAACATCACCACGCCCAGCGCAACCGGCGACAGCATCAGACACAGCGGGTTCAACATCGCCGCCGCCAGCACCAGCAGGGCCGCCGAGGCCGCGACAAACGCCCAGGCGAAACGCGCGCTCAGCAGGCCCGCCGGAATGTGGCGGCCACTCGTTCTTGGATTCCGCGCGTCGATCCGCGCGTCCAGCACGCGGTTGAACGCCATCGCAGCCGACCGCGCCCCCACCATCGCCACGACGATCCAGAGCAACGTCGCGCCCATCCCCTCCAGCGGAAAGCCGCCGGCCCGCCACGCCAGCGCCGCCCCCGTCAAGGCGAACGGCAGCGCGAACACCGAGTGTTCGAACTTGATCATTTCCAGCGTCATCGCGAATCGTCGCCACACGCCGGCTGCCGCCATCGGCTGCATCGTCACCTTGATTCTCGCTACCATTTTATTCGATGACTGTTTTCGCCCGCCGGACTTGCCTGTTTCTCGCCGCCGCCGCCTTCGCCCTTTCGGGTTGCGGCCGCGGGGAGACTGGCAGCATCAACGACCTCAACAATCGTACGGTGACGCTGCCCGACGGGACCAAAATCCGCGCCGAACTCGTCACCAAAGAGGTCGACCTCATGCGCGGTCTCATGTACCGTGAATCGCTCGCCGAAAACGCCGGCATGCTTTTCGCCTATGGCAAGCCGGGCTTCTACCGCTTCTGGATGCACGAAGTGAAATTCCGGATCGACATCCTCTGGCTCGACCGCGAGCGCCGCATAGTCCAAATCGTGCATAACCTGCCGCCCTGTCCGGGCCCGGCCGAGTCCTGCCCCGTTTACGGCGGCGATTTCTCCTCGCTCTATGTCCTCGAACTCAATTCCGGCATGGCCAAGAAGCATAATCTGAAACCCGGCATGGTGATCGATTTCTAGCCTGGAGGCCAAGACACATGGATCACGATCAACTCAAGAGCCTCCTCGAAGACGTCCAGAGCGGCGCATCTTCCATCGACGACGCCATCGAGCGCTTGAAGCACATGCCTTTCGAGCGCCTCCCTTACGCCACGCTCGATCACCACCGCTCGATCCGCGTCGGCATGCCCGAAGTCATCTTCGGCAAGGGCAAGACCCCGGAACAGATCGCCGGCATCGCTGAGCGGCTCCTCGACCGCGCGTCCAACCTGCTCGCCACGCGGGTCTCACGCGAGGCCGCCGATCTCGTCCTCTCCAAGTTTCCCGACGCCGAGTACTTCCCCATGTCCGGCGCGCTCCGCGTCTGGCGGGACCGTACACCCAAGGGCAAAGGGATGCTGGCCGTGCTCAGCGCCGGCACCACTGACTTGCCTGTCGCCGAGGAAGCCGTCGTGACCGCCGAAATCATGGGCAACGAAGTCGCCCAGGTTCACGATGTCGGCATCGCCGGCATCCATCGGCTCTTCGGCAGCTTCGACATCATCAAGCAGGCCCGCGTCATCGTCGTCTGCGCCGGCATGGAAGGCGCGCTTCCCTCCGCTGTCGGCGGACTCGTCGCCTGCCCCGTCATCGCCGTGCCCACCAGCGTCGGCTACGGCGCGAGCTTCCATGGCCTCGCCGCACTACTCGGCATGTTGAACTCCTGCGCCTCCAACGTCAGCGTCGTCAACATCGACAACGGCTTCGGCGGCGGCTACGTCGCCAGCCTGATCAACCGTCTGTGACTGGAGTCGATTATTCTATAGGTATGAAGTCCAGGTTCTTCCTCCCCGCTTTTGCACTGTTGTCTTCTTTCGCTTTCGGGCAGGCCACCCCGATCGCGCCCGCCGCGCCCCAACCGAAGGAAGACGGCCTCTACGCCAATATCCGCACCTCCATGGGCGACCTGACGGTGAAGCTCTTCGAGAAGGAATCGCCCATCACGGTCAAGAACTTCGTCGATCTCGCCACCGGCAAGAAAGCCTGGACCGATCCCAGGACCCGTACCCGCACCACGCGGCCCCTCTACAACGGCCTCATCTTCCACCGCGTCATCCCCGGCTTCATGATCCAGGGCGGCGACCCAACCGGCACAGGCATGGGCGGCACCACCGCCATCAAGGACGAGTTCGATCCCAACCTCAAGTTCGACATCCCCGGGCGTCTTGCCATGGCCAACGCCGGCCCCGGCACCGGCTCCTGCCAGTTCTTCATCACCGAGGTTCCCACCACCTACTTGGACGGCAAACACACGATCTTCGGCCAGGTGACCGCCAACCAGGCGCTTGTCGCGAAGATCGCTGGCGTCCCGAAAGGTGCTGGCAATAAGCCCAACACGCCCGTCCGCATCGTCAAGGTGGACTTTGAACGCTGGGCCGCCGGCAAGCCTGTTCCGGTAACCCCGGCCGCCAAGCCCGCCGCCGCAAAGAAGGCCGCCGCACCGGTCAAGAAAACCGCCACTCCGGCGTCGAAGTCCACGACCTCCACCACCGCGCCAGCCAAGAAAACGGCCGCGCCGGTTAAGAAGTAATCAAGGCTGAGGCTCGGCGATCCTCGCCCTCCTGTCTGCCATGACCTGATATCTTGGCAACATCATGCGCGTCATCTTTCTGCTTCTGCTGCCCCTGGTCCTCTGCGGCCAACCCTTGCCTTCGCCCACAACGTCCGGCGGCATGCCGCTCATGGACGCTCTCACGGCGCGTGCCAGCCGACGCGAGTTCTCCGCCAAACCCTTACCCAGGCAGGTCCTCTCCAACCTGCTTTGGGCCGCCTACGGCGTCAACCGTCCCGCTGCCAACGGCCGCACTGCACCGTCGGCGCACGGCTGGCAGGCCGTCGATATCTTCGTGGTCCTGCCCGAGGGTCTGTTCCGTTACGACGCCAAGACCCACTCCCTGGAACTGGTCTCCAAGATCGACGCCCGCGAGATATCAGGCACGCAGGACTTCGTCGCCTCCGCCCCGCTCAATCTGGTTATGGTTGCCCGCATGAGCAAGATGAAGGCCTCGCCCGAGGACACCCAGGCCGATCTGGTCAACTGGGCTGCCATCGAAGCCGGCGCCGTTTCGCAAAATGTCTACCTGTTCTGCGCCTCTGAAGGGCTCGCCACGGTCGTCCGCGCCGGCGTCCAGCGCCCTGCGTTCGCCAAGGCCGCCAAACTTGCCCCAGGCGATGTCATCCTGATCGGCCAGACCGCGGGCTACCCCCGCTAATCTTCGGTCCCGCGGTGAATTCCGCGGCGAAGGCAGTCGACCAGAAATGCGTCACGGCGGGCCTTCACGTCCTCGGCGCACTTCCGTGACCAGTCGTAGAAACCCTTGCCCGCCGCCGCGCCGCTCTCGCCGCGCTCGATCTTCTCGGCGAACAGCGGCGGCGCGCGCCTTTCCGAATAGAGGTCCCGCGCCGTGTAATCGCAGACGCTGCTTGCCAACTTCAGCCCCACCAGGTCGATGTGTTCCAGGATCCCGTAGACCGGCAGTCGTAGTCCGAAGCCCAGCGAAGCCGCTCGATCCACGTCTTCAGCCTCCGCGATCCCCTCGGCGACGATATTCACCGCTTCCCGGAACAGCGCCATCTGGAGCCGGTTTCCCAACTGTCCCGGCCGGTCTTTCTTCACGATGACCGGCGCCTTTCCGCAAGCCTTGAACAGGTCCCTCAAGGTCGCGCCCAGTTCAGGCGATGTCTTCTCTCCGAGTACGATCTCCACAAGCGGCATCAGGTGCGGCGGATTCCAAAAATGCGTCGTGACCACGCGCTCAGGCCGCGCGCACTTCGCTGCAATCCGCGTGATGCTCAGCCCCGATGTATTCGACGCCAATATCGCCCCAGGCGCGGTGAGCCGGTCCATGCGGGCAAACAGATCCTGCTTCACCGCCATGTCTTCGACAATCGATTCGATCACCAGGTCCGTCCCGGGCAACAGGCGATCCAGGTCGCAGCCCGAAGTGATCCGCCCGGCGGCCTCCCGCGCTTCGTCCCCGGCGAGCAGTCCGGCCAGATCCAATGCATCCAGCGCCGCCCGCGCCGCCGCTTCGCCTTTGGCCGCGCCCTCGCTTGTCCGCGACACCACGGTCGCTTCCACTCCGCCCAAGGCCAGCGTGGCGGCGATGCCCGGCCCCATCATTCCCGTTCCCAGAATCAGCGCGCGATTGATAGCCATTTCCAGGCCATGATCGCATGACCGGCTCTCGGCTATCACGAGACCCAGCCCAACAGTGTCTTAAACAGAACGTAGCCGATGTGGATGAAGCAGCCAATCTCAATGAGCCGGATGAAAAAGATGATCCGTTCGTTCAGGAACTCGAACCTCAGGAACAGGCCACAGATCACGGCCAGATAGAGCACGTATGGGTTCAGCAGGTACGGGTACGTGTTCGAGAAGACGACAAGCATCGCATAGTAGATCAGCGGCCAGTTGCTCTCCAACTTGATGCTCCACCGGTTGATCCCCAACCAGAGCGTGGCCACCGCCAAGGCGAATCCTAACAATAGGCCGACACCTGAAAACTCCATCCGCACCCCTCCGGAACAGACAGCTTCTAGCAGCCTCACTGCGCTGCAAAGTCCATCATACGCTGGACATGCAAACCTCGGAGCGACATTTCTGCCGCACCAGTCAGTTCCTTCCTCTTTGTAATGCCCCTACCCTACGCCGCCAGCCGCACTCGCTCACAGGGAGCAGGCCGGGGCCCGCATGGTATCCTCAAGATAGATTACCCTCTAGCGGGCCGGTAGCTCAGTTGGTAGAGCATCTGACTTTTAATCAGGTGGTCGCGGGTTCGAGTCCCGCCCGGCTCACCACCCGCTTTGGACGATGCTGAGGTTCATGAAGCTCCCGCCGGAATCCGGGTGACAGGATCTTCGCTTGCTTGCGCGAGTGTCCCGTGCTCTGTATCCGTCCAGTGAACCCATCTTCCTTGGCGTGAAATCCGGCGGCACACTGGGGGCATGATATCAGCGCGGAAACAGGCGGAGATGGCGGCGAGGCGGGAGCGGTGGACTCGCGGGTACCTGCAAGCCGACGCCTATGCCGGCTACGACCAGTTGTATAAGCAGCCGGAGCGCGGCCTGGTGGAAGCGGGATGCTTCGCGCATGCGAGGCGAAAGCATTACGAGGCGCGTTCGAGCAATCTGGCGTGCGTGGCGCCGGCGCTGGCTTATATCGGGCTGCTCTATCGCATCGAGCGGAAGGCGCGCGGGTGGACCAGCGCCCGAACGACTGGCGCTGCGGCGGCGTTGCGCGACGCCGGTGCTGATCGAACTGCGGGCCTATCTGGAGCGGGCGCGGCTCAACGTGCTGCCGAGGAGTCCGGAGGGCATGGCGATCGCCTACACGCTGTCGAACTGGGGCGCGCTGTGCCGCTACGCCGCCGACGGCGATCTGGCGATCGACAACAACGGCGCGGCGCGGAGCCTGCGCGGCGTCGCGGTGGGACGGCGCAACTGGATGTTTTTCGGCAGTGACAACGGCGGCCGGACCGCGGCGGTGCTGAAGAGCTTCATCGCTTCCTGCCAGCAGAGCGGGATCGAGCCCTGGGCCTACCTGCGCGACGTGCTGACGCGGATCGCTTCGCACCCGGTCAACGCTCTGGACGACCTGCTGCCCGCCAACTGGAAATCCGCCTCGGCGTAAGCCTTCACTCACCCCACCCAGCCGCCGGCGTCAACATGGGTTCACAGGACGCGTACGGAAGACTGGCGATGGTCCAGTGCGTTTGGCAGATCGGCATGACAAGCCGGGAGGCCTGTCCTACAGGGTTAGCCCTCCGCGTCGACGAAGTCTTCGGCCGGGTTTTCGAATTTGGTGTACTCGTGGAGGAAGACTAACGGCACTTTGCCTGTCGGGCCGTTTCTCTGCTTGGCCAGGATCAACTCGGCTACGCCGCGGAGGTCCTCGCGGTCCCTCTGATAGATCTCGGGACGGAAGATGAAGGCGACAAGGTCGGCGTCCTGTTCGATTGAACCCGATTCGCGCAGGTCGCTTAACTGCGGGCGGTGGTCGCCGAGGCGCTGCTCGGGAGCGCGGCTGAGCTGGGAGAGGACCATGAACGGGACGTTTAGGTCCTTGGCCAACAGCTTCATGCCGCGCGACAGGGCGCCGACTTCCTGGGTGCGGTTGCTGTTGCGGCCCAGCGCCGGGGTGGGCATCAGTTGGAGGTAATCGACGACAACCAGGCCAAGGTCGGTCTGCGTGCGCAACTTACGCAGCTTGGCGTTGATGTCCATCATCGTCGTCGAGCTGGTGTCGTCGATGTAGATAGGGGCGTCGAACAGGTCTGTCGCGGCCATGGAGAGGCGGCCGCGCTCCTCGCGGTCCAGGGCGCCGATGCGGAACTTCTGCTGGTTGACGCGGGCGCGGGAGCAGATGAGCCGCGTCATGAGCGCCTCTTTCGACATTTCGAGCGAGAAGACGGCCACGCCTTTCGGATTCCTGTGGTGCGTGGCCATATGCAGGGCGATGTTCAGCGCAAGCGCGGTCTTGCCCATGGCGGGGCGGGCGGCGAGAATGAACAGTTCGCCGCCATGCAGGCCGCCGGTCATGTCGTCCAACCTCATGAAGCCCGTGTGGAGACCGGATTCGCGGTGTGATGGATCGAGGAAAGAGTTGATGCCGCCGTCATAGGATTCGAACACCTGGCGGGCGCTGACGAGGTCGGCCTTGGTCTGGGACTCGCTGAGTTTGAGCAGCGAGGTCTGGGCGGCGCTGATGATGCCGGATGGCGACTCCTCGCCCATGTAGCAGCGCTGCATGATCTCCTGGGAGGAGTAGATCAACTCGCGCAGGACGGCCTTTTCCTTGACGATTTGGGTGTAGCTGTCGAGGTTGTAAAGCTCGGGTAGACCTTCGTCGAGGCTGACCAGATAACTGAGCCCGTCGACGGCTTCCAGTTCGCCGTATTTCATCAACTCGTTGGCCAGGGTGACGCGGTCGATGCGCTCCTCGCGCTCGTTCAATTCGAGCATGCGGCGGAAAATCTTGCGGTGCTTTTCGACGCTGAAATCGTCGGCGAGCAAGACAGAGGCGACGGCGACGAACGCAGCGTCGTTGAGGAGGATGGAGCCGAGGACCATACGCTCGGCATAGACGTTCGATGGGAGTCCACGCTCGAATTCGGGGTCCCGTGGGGTCTGCTGGGTGGCCATGGGAAGGGAGTCGATCCTCATTCTAACGCGGTCAACCCGAGGCGGCCCGGGCGAAAAAGGGCGGGCCCGGCTTACCCACAACTTTGTCGTGGTTTTGCACCGCCGTCCACAGGATTTCCACAGCCGGAAGATTACTTCAGGTCCACGGCCAGGACAGTGGCGTGAGGGTCCGCTTTGACCGAAGCGAGATCGATGACCAACCGGCGGCCAGCTCGTTTGAAAGTGACGTTCGAGGGTCCGCCGAGCCAGCGTACACGGCGCGCCGTGCCGGGCAGGCCATCGACGGCAAGGGTGGCGCCGGGCCAGTCATAGAGGTGCAGGTAGACCGTCTTCGCTTTGGCAGTGGTGCGGATGCCGGGGGTCTGCTGGAGCGGGCCAAAAGTGGTTCCGTAGACGGCTTCGCCATTCACCTTGAGCCAGGCGCCCATCTGAGTGAGCCTGTCCGCGAATTCGGGTTGGATCTCGCCATCGGGGGTCGGACCGACATTAAGGAGGAAGTTGCCGCCTTTGCTGGCGGCATCGATGAGGGCGCGAACGAGGTCTGTCGTGGACTTGTAGCGCTGGTCGTTGCGGTTGTACCCCCAAGTGCCGTTGATGGTCATGCAGGTTTCCCATGGCTGGAAATCCTGAGGCTTGGGCGGAGCGAGGCTGAGGCCGGCATCATTGGCGTCAGTATTGCCGACCTTCGCGCCTTTCACGGGGATTGCTTTCGGAAGGCGCTGCTCGGGGGTGACGTAGTCGCCGGTGAGGCCGATGCGGTTGTTGATGAGCGCGCGGGGCTGCATCTCGCGGATGAGCGAATGGAAGCGGTGGCCGTCGTACTTGCGCTGCTCGGAGAGGCCGTCGAACCAGACGACGAAGATGTCGCCGTAGCCGGTGAGCAACTCCCTCAATTGCATTTCCATGTAGTCGAGATAGGTGGACCATTCGGCGCGCCAAGGCTCGCCGCGCCAGTTCTTGTTTGAATCGACCGACGTGTCGCGGTAGCCGGGGTGGTTGAGGTCGGGAGGCGAATAATAGAAGCCGAGGGGCATTTTCTCATCCCTGGCGGCTTCCGCGAGTTGGGCGGCGATGTCCTTGCCGTAGGGGGTGCGGGTGATTTTGTAGTTGGTGTAGGCGGAGTCGAACATGCAGAAGCCGTCGTGGTGCTTGGATGTGAAGACGATGTAGCGCTGGCCGGCCTCCCTGGCCAAACGAACCCATGCCTTGGCGTCGAACTTCACCGGGTTGAAACGCCCGGGCAGTTGACGGTAATCGGCCTCGCTGATGCCCCAACGGCTCTGCCCCATGATGGGCCAGGAGGCTTCGACGCTGGCGAGCGAGTAAGGGCCCCAATGGATGAACATGCCGAACTTGGCTTCGTTGAAGCGGTTTAATCGTTCGTCAGACTCACCGGCGTGGACGGTCAGGCAGAAGAGGGGTATGAGGGCAAGCTTCAGTCTCATGCTCTGAACACTATACCGCCGCGGGAAGCGAAGCAGCGACTGATTCTGCCCTTATGAATCGGGGGCGTGTGATAAAACCTGCCTATACTGCTTTCGACAGGTTGAAGTGGGGGTGCCCGAGGGTCGAAGATGGGAAGGATAAGAGACTTTTCTGTCTGGAACTTACTCTATGAAACCTCTTGGCTACAAGCCCGAATCCGCGCACGACATCTTCAAGCACGACGTCTTCAGACGCGAAGCGCACCCACTGGATCCATTCTTCGCGCCCAAGAACGTGGCCATGATCGGCGCCACGGAGAATCCGGGCAGCGTTGGCCGCACGACGATGTGGAACCTGATGAGCACGCCGTTTGGCGGCGCCATCTTCCCGGTGAATCCGAAGCGGGCGAGCGTCCTCGGGATCAAGGCGTATCCGACGGTGAAGGATATTCCGGCGGAGGTTGATCTGGCGGTAATCACGACGCCGGCGAAGTTCATTCCCGGCATCATCCGCGAGTGCGGCGAAGCGGGGATCGAGGCGGCGGTGGTGATCTCGGCCGGTTTCAAAGAGGCGGGAGAGGAAGGGAAACGGCTGGAGCGGGAGTTGCTGGCCGAGGCGGCCAGAGCCAACATTCGCATCATCGGGCCGAACTGCCTGGGCGTGATGATTCCGCCGAGCGGGCTGAATGCGACGTTCGCGTCGTGCATGGCGCGGCCGGGCAACGTGGGGTTCCTGTCGCAGTCAGGCGCGCTGTGCACGGCGGTTCTGGACTGGTCAATGCGGGAGATGGTGGGCTTCTCGGCGTTCATGAGCATCGGGTCGATGGCCGATGTCGGCTGGGGCGACTTGATTTACTACCTGGGCAACGATCCGAAGACACGCTCGATCCTGGTTTACATGGAGTCCGTGGGCGACGCCCGGAGCTTCCTTTCGGCGGCGCGAGAAGTGGCGATGAACAAGCCGATCATCGTCATCAAGGCGGGCCGGACGGCGGCTGGGTCGAAGGCGGCGGCGTCGCACACAGGGTCGCTGACGGGATCGGATGATGTGCTGGATGTGGCCTTCATGCGGTCTGGCGTATTGCGGGTGAACAACATCTCGGACCTGTTCTACATGGCCGAGGTGTTGGCGAAGCAGCCCCGGCCGAAGGGTCCGCGGCTGACGATTCTGACCAACGCGGGCGGTCCGGGTGTGCTGGCGGCCGATTCGTTGCTGCTGGGTGATGGCGAACTGGCCGAGATTTCGGAACAGACGATCGCCGAGTTGAACCAGATTCTGCCCAGCGCCTGGAGCCATTCGAACCCCATCGACATCCTTGGCGACGCCGAGCCGGAGCGTTACGCCAAGGCGTTGGAGATTGCCGCCAAGGATACGAACTCCGATGGCATGCTGGTGATTCTGACGCCGCAGGCGATGACAGACGCCACGCGCACGGCCGAGGCGTTGAAACCCTATGCGAAACTCGGCGACAAGCCGGTTCTGGCTTCCTGGATGGGCGGGACCGATGTGGCCGCGGGCGAGCAGATCCTGAACAACGCGGGCATCCCCACCTATGCCTATCCCGATACGGCGGCGCGCCTGTTCAACTACATGTGGCGCTACGCGCGCAATGTGAGTGCACTCTACGAGACGCCGCGCTACGGCGGGACGAACGAATCGGCTGACCGGGAGGGCGCCGCGGCGATCGTTGACAAGGTCCGTCAGACGGGCCGGACGATTCTGACCGAGCAGGAGTCGAAGCAGGTTCTGGCGGCATACGGCATCCCGGCTCTGCCGTCGGTCATCGCGACTTCGGCCGGCGATGCGGTGGCGGCGGCGGCGGAGATGGGCTACCCGGTTGTCCTGAAGATCCACTCCGAGACGATCACGCACAAGACCGAGGTCGGCGGAG
Source organism: uncultured Candidatus Solibacter sp. (assembly GCA_964558355.1). Taxonomy (GTDB): domain Bacteria; phylum Acidobacteriota; class Terriglobia; order Bryobacterales; family Bryobacteraceae; genus PNKE01. Next base: position 13,393 of record CAZLDN010000003.1, on the reverse strand, counting down.
TGATGCTGAATTTGAAGGACGAGGCGGCGGTCCGGGCGGCGTTCGCGTCGATTCGCGATTCGGTTACGGAGAAGGCGGGCGCGGAGCATTTCGGCGGCGTGAACGTTCAGCCGTTCGCGAAGCTGGATGGTTACGAAGTGATCGTTGGAAGCTCGGTTGACCCGCAGTTCGGTCCGGTGATGCTGTTCGGCATGGGCGGCCAGCTCGTTGAAGTGTTCAAGGACCGTTCGCTGGCGCTACCGCCTTTGAACACGACACTGGCGCGCCGCCTGATGGAACGAACGAAGATCTACACGGCATTGAAGGGCGTCCGCGGACGCAAGCCGGTGGATCTGGCGGCGATGGAGCAGTTGCTGGTGCGGTTCAGCCTGCTGGTGGTCGATCAACCTTGGATCAAGGAAATCGACATCAACCCGCTGATGGCGTCGCCGGAGCGGCTGCTGGCGCTTGACGCCCGCGTGGTGCTGCACGACCCGGCAACGCCCGAATCCGAGTTGCCTAGGCCGGCCATCCGGCCCTATCCGGTGCAGTATGAGAGCGACTGGACGATGAAGAACGGCGATCCGCTGTGCATCCGTCCGATCCGTCCCGAAGACGAACCGATGATGGTGAAGTTCCACGAGGCGCTGTCGGAGCGAACCGTCTATCAGCGGTACTTGCAGATGCTGCACCTCAGCCAGCGCATCGCCCACGAACGGCTCACCCGTATCTGCTTCATCGACTATGCGCGCCAGATGGCGCTGGTCGCCGAACGGGAGATTCCGGGCACGGGCGAAAAACAGATCATCGCCGTGGGTCGGCTGCAGGGGATCACCGGCGCCACCGAATCCGAATTCGCGGTCGTTGTCGCGGACGAGTATCAGAAGACCGGACTCGGGACGGAGTTGCTGCGGCGGCTGATTGAAATCGGCCGCGCCGAAGGAGTGAAGGTGATCACGGCCGACATTCTGGCCGAGAACTCCGCGATGCAGAAGGTAAGCGAAAAGTTGGGCTTCAAACTAACTCGCGAGCCGGGCGATCCAGTGGTTTCAGCGCGCCTCGAATTGTAGTATCCTCGCAGACAAGCCCAATGCCGGGCCAGGGGCCCGGCTGCGCTTGATGGAGGAAAATCGAATGGCTTTTTGTCCAAACTGTGGAGCGCAGGTGAACGGAAGTTTCTGCGGCAACTGCGGCGCGACGATGAGCGCCGGCCAAGCGCCAGGAGCGGGTCCGGCGCAGCAGCCCCAAGCGGCCAGCGTGCCTGGCAACACGGTGGCGGCCCTGTGCTATCTCGCCGGCTTTATCACGGGGATCATCTTCCTGGTTCTGGCGCCATATAACGCCGATCCGAAGATCCGGTATCACGCGTGGCAGGCGATTGGCTTCAACGTGGCGTTGATTGTGATCATGATCGTGTTGAGCGTCCTGACGGCGCTGACTGGAGGCGTTTTGGGGCTGATCCTCGCTCCGGTCGGTCTGGTCATCTGGCTCGGCTCGATCGTTCTTTGGCTCTTCCTGATGTTCAAGGCCTACCAGGGCGAGGGGCTCCACCTGCCGGTCATCGGCGACTTCGCCAAGAAGCAAGCCGGGCTGTAGGTAAGTTAACCCTGGCGGTTCAACGGAACCGTCAGGGTTGGACGCCGTAGTTCAAAGTGACAGGCCAGGAGGCCTGTCCCACTCGCTGCCAGCGCTCTAGCGGTTGGCGTAGTTGCGCTCGTAGTAGTCCTGGTCAGGACGGGGCTTCGCAGTTTATCCCCAGCGTTAGACGGCACAGATTCTCGAACGCGGAAGTTTGGCATCGTACATCACCCGTGACCCCATCGACGAGAGCACTGATTCTGCCGGTGCGCCGGACTTGGCTTGTTTCAATGCTTGTCATGGTCGCGCTGCTCGCTTATGGTCTGATCGTCGATCCCGATACTGGCAGTGGAGGCATTCCGTGCCTTTGGAAGTCATTGTTCGGGTTTGCTTGCCCTGGATGTGGCCTGTCTCGGGCAGGTGCTCTCCTATTGCGAGGCCGCCTGGAAGACGCCGCACGGTTGAACTGGCTCATTTTTCCATTTGTGCTGGTCTTGACGTGGAAGTGTGTGATACAGATTACACATAGATCGGGACCTTCCCGTCATTCAACTACTGAGAGGATTTCAAGATGGCAGAAATAGGAGCAGCAGAACTTGGGCAGATGACAAGGGATCTGAGCGATTCACAGAAGATGATCTTTCAGACCCAGTACTCATCGGAAAGGAAGGACCGGGGCACAGCAGTGATTCTCGCCCTTCTCTGGTACGACCGGTTTTGGCTCGGCGATACTGCCTTGGGGATTCTGAAACTGATCACGCTCGGGGGGTGCGGCCTCTGGGCGCTTATCGATCTGTTCACCGCGGGATCGAGATGTGACGGATACAATCGTCGGAAGGCTCAAGAAATTGCTGCAGGGGTGCGATTGACCTAATCGGACCGTTCATGCGGGCAAAGTGAGAACCACACTCGACCGACTGTGGTCCAACAACATCCTGCGCATCGCCGTTGGTCAATGGGAAGAGTTCGCAGTTGATTCATCCGAGCCTGCTCGTGTGGCGGAGTTCATACATCGCGGCCAGAACTAGTTGGAAATGTCGTGACACCCTATCGGCCGTGCTGGGTGGCTTCGATGGGTCCGTCCGGGATCTCCGGCGGGCGGGGCTCTGCTAGCGGTTGGCGTAGTTGCGCTCGTAGTAGTCCTGATACGCTCCGGACTTCACGCGCGCGGCCCAGTCGTTGTGTGCCCGGAACCACTCGATCGTCTGCTGCAAGCCCGCTTCGAAATCGACCTCGGCGCGCCAGCCGGTAGCCCGCTCCAACTTCTCAGTGGTGATGGCATATCGGCGGTCGTGGCCCGGGCGGTCCTTCACCTCGGTCATGAGGCTGTGCGGCTTGCCCATGGCATCGAGGATCTTCGTGACGACTTCGCGGTTTGGTAGCGCCCTGGAGCCGCCGACGTTGTAGACTTCTCCAGGTTGGCCCTTGGTCAGCGCGGCCCGGATCGCCCGGCAATGGTCGTCGACATAAAGCCAGTCGCGCACCTGCATGCCGTCGCCATAGATCGGCAGCGGCTTGTCTTCCATGGCGTTGGTGATCATCAGCGGGATGAGTTTCTCGGGAAATTGAAACGGCCCGTAGTTGTTCGACGCCCTGGTGACGGTGACCGGGAGTTTGTAGGTTGTCCAATAGCTCAGCGCCAGCAGGTCGGAGCCGGCTTTCGAGGCGGAGTATGGACTGGACGCCTTTAACGGATACTCCTCATCGGCGTCGTGGGGTTCTTCAATCGAGCCGTAGACCTCGTCGGTCGAGACGTGCAGAAAGCGGCCAACTCCAACGGCGCGCGCAGCTTCGAGCAACGTAAATGTCCCGCGGAGATTGGTTTCGAAGAACGCGCCTGGGCCCAGGATGGAGCGGTCCACGTGGCTCTCGGCGGCGAAATGAACGATGGCGTCGGGGCGCACTTCTTCGAGCAGGCGCATGACGAGATGCGAGTCGTTGATGTCGCCATGGACGAAGCGGTAAGCGGGATCGCGCTCAACCTCGGCCAGGTTCTCGAGGTTGCCGGCGTAGGTCAGCTTGTCGAGGTTGGTCAATCCCGACGTCCAACCTTGCGAGAGCGCCAATCTGACGAAAGCGGATCCGATGAATCCGGCGCCGCCGGTCACGAGCAGTTTCATTTGTGCTGGAGTTCCCAATCGTAGTTGATTCCGGGATCATTGTGGGCTATGCGGCCTTCATCGTCGGGGTTGTAGAAGCGGTCGGTCAGGTAGACCAGCATCGCCGGCTCAGTTCCGATCACCTTATAGCCGTGGCCAACGCCGGGCGGAATCGAGACGGACCAGGATCTCAACTGCCCAAGGTAGAGCGTATTCTTCCGGCCGAAGGTGGGCGAGTCTGGACGCAGGTCGATCAGCGCCACCTGCAACATGCCCTTGACGACGAGCCAGAAGTCGGTCTGATGGCGGTGGAAATGGAATGCCTTGATTGCGCCTGGGTAGTTCAGCGCGCAACTGACCTGAGTGGTTTCGCCAGGGAACCGCGACACCAGTCCCTGGCCCAGACGGGCGACTTCCATGAAGTAGCCTCGGTCGTCGGCCCAGATTGACTGCGGTTGGACGCGCACACCCGCGATCAGTTGATCGGACTCCGGCGACAGGATGACGCTTCCAATGCCCGGAGGGCAGGAGGGGATTTCGATGCGGGGGAGAATCGTGGGTGATGCCATGGCTTATTGGGATGGCCGCGATTCGGCAACCAGGTTGCAGGCTCTCAGGAGGGAGTCGAAAGTGCCGGCGTCGGTCCACCAGCCATCGAGGTAGCTGAACTCCATCGCGCCTTCGGCGATGTAGGCGTTGTTTACGTCGGTGATCTCGAGTTCGCCGCGGCCCGAGGGGACCAGGGTCTTGATCTTGTCCCACACTGTCTCGTCGTAGAGGTAAATGCCGGTGACGGCGTAGTTCGACTTCGGCTTCGACGGCTTCTCTTCGATGCCGGCGATCTTGCCGCCATTCATCTCAGCGACGCCGAAGCGTTCGGCGTCAGGCACTTCCTTGAGCAGAATTCGCGCGCCGCGCTCCTGTTGCCGGAATGCGTCGACGGCGTCCTTGATCGGCTTTTCGAGAATGTTGTCGCCCAGCACGACACACAGCCGCTCGCCTTCGGCGAAGTGCTGCGCCAAGCCCAGGGCCTCGGCGATGCCGCCCTCGCCTTCCTGGTAGGTGAAGTTGAGGTGGGTGAGGCCGAACTCCTTGCCGTTGGCCAGCAGGCGCAGGAAATCGCCGGCGTTGCCGCCGCCGGTGACGATCAGAATGTCCCTGATGCCGGCATCGACGAGCGTCTGGATCGGGTAGTAGATCATCGGCTTGTCATAGACCGGCAGCAGGTGCTTGTTCGTGATTTTGGTAAGCGGGTGGAGGCGGCTGCCTTTCCCCCCAGCGAGTACGACGCCCTTCATGAATGCTCCTCCACGATTCTCTCATGCTACACTGTGCCCCGTGACACATATTGACTGGTCCGAGGCGCCGCGCGAGGCGATGAATGAACTCTTGACGCGGCAGGTGGTCCACACGGCCCTGTTCACGATCGCGCGCCTGGAATTGAAGGCTGGCGCTGTGGTGCCGGTGCACACCCACGAGAACGAACAGGTGACAACGGTACTCTCCGGGTGCTTGCGCTTCAACATCGCCGGAGCGGAATTGGACCTGCCAGCAGGCCACAGCCTTGCCATCGCTCCGATGGAACCGCACGGGGTGGAAGCGGTTGGGGACACAGTTGCGCTCGACCTCTTCTCACCGCCTCGTGCAGATTGGATCCGCGGCGACGACGCCTACTTGAGGCGGTAGACGATCCGCGGCCCGCTGTCGAAGACGGCCCATACGGCTCCTCCGCGCTTGTAGAGTGCAATGGCGGCGAAAGGCGTCAAATCGCGGCGGGAGAATCCGGCGCCGCGCCGTTCATAGAGTGCCACGCCCTTGGAGTGGGCGACGACCAGGGATCCGTCGAGCGGGAGCATCGCCGTGATGCCGGACGGCGGATCGGGCAGCATCTCCGCTTGCCAGATCTGTTTCCTGTCCGACGCGGGTTTCAGCAGCGCCAGACGCGCTTCCCCCGCCGATGCGCCCCAATAGAGACCCTCCCTCTCAGACCACGCCAGTCGAGCCAGGGCCGATTCTTCTTTTTCGAAGAAGGTGTTGATGGCGAACAGCCGCCAATGCGCGTTCTCGCCGCAGGGCCGTTCGAGCCAGTAGTTGCCCCACAGCAGGTCCTCACGGCCATCGAGATCGATGTCGCGGGAGATGAGACCGCCTTGTTTTGAAGGCGTGTAGATCGAGTAGAGTTCCTTCGGCGGAGCACCTTCGCGGTAGAAGCGCAATTGGAAGTGGAGGTGCGGAATCAGGACGCCGCGCGCGCCATCCATCGTCCATGGGAGACAGTCCTGAAAATCGGTGGCGGATTCCAGAACGATTCCCTTGGCATACGGGACGCGGAACATCGACAACCGCCCGCCCCCAAGCAGAAACAGCGTCCCATCGCTGTCAGCGCAGCCGGCGGTGAACTTGCTTCCAACAAGGAAACGCTGAGGATTCCCTCCGGTAGCGGGCCAGCGCACAACGCCGTCTCCCCAGGTCAGGACGACGGGTTCCGCACCGTCCAGGAACGCGGCTCCGGACATCCCGCCGTTCCGTACCTGAGCGGACAGACTGAAGACGGCGGCCAGTAACGCCAACGTGCCTGATGACCGGAAGATCACAGGTTCACCCGGTTTCACCGCGCATCCGTCACAAGCTCTCTCTTGCCTTCGACGTGAAATTACCTTCAACCGGAGTCAACCTATAGCGGAACCTGTACGGCTGATCCGGCGGCACGCGATAGGAAGCCCGGGGCAGGGCATTCGGGCTCCAACTGTCGATGCCGCCGACGCCCATCCGCCGCATGTCCAGATTCAGAAATACCTGCGGCTGCGCGGTCATCTCGTGGGTGTAAAGCGCGCCTTCCATTTGGTCCTTCGCATAGTGCCGGGCGGAGACGATAAGCGGAGTCTCGCCCACGGCCAGCAGGCCCGTGCCTGACGCGTCGGTCGCGGCCCTCATTGCACGAGAGCACCAGCCGGTCAACCCGCCGCGACCCAGGCTCCGTTTTTTACGGGCCATTGCTTGGAAGCCCGGCACAACAGGCGGGACAAGCTAGAAAAGCAGCTTGATCCCGAACTGGAGGATACGCGGGTCGAGCGAAGAGGTGATGCGGCCGAACTGGGCCGCGGACTGATTCGAGTTCGGCCCGTTGAAATTCACGTTGTTGAACACGTTGAACATCTCCGTCCGGAACTGGACGGAGACTCTCTCCGTGACGTTGGTGGCCTTGAGAATGCCAAGGTCGGTATTGAAGAACCCGGGGCCGCGGATATTGTTCTTGCCTGAATTTCCGAACGTACCCACGGCGTTGGGAGTAAACAGCGAAATGTCGAAGTAGCGGGCCACCATGTCGCCGTGCGAGCGATCGGACCCGAGATTGGCTTTACCGCCGCGGAAATCGGCACGGTCGCGGCTGACGCCGGAGAAGGAGTTATCACGGCCGCTGGCGATGGAGAACGGGAATCCGCTCTGCCAGGTGACGATGGAGTTGAGCATCCAGCCGTTCAGAATCTTGCCGGCGAAACCGGAGACCTTGAGGTTCGGCGCCTGCCAGACGTTGGAGAGCTTGAAGTTGTGGGGTACGTCTTCGCGGGAGAGGCCGTAGTCGAAGCGCCGGTTGAATGGATTGGTCCAGCCGTAGTCGTCGAACTTCTTGGACCAAGTGTAGCTGGCCAGCAGGGAGAGGCCGCGCGCGTAGCGCTTTTCGGCGTTCAACTGAAGCGAGTGGTAGTTGGTGTTGTTGTTCGACTCATACAGGCCGATGCGGCTGAAGTTCTTGTAAAAACGGCGGGCCTGGGTATTGCCGACGGTAGATGTGCCGGGAGCATAGATGGCCGGATTGAATTCGCCTCCATTCTCGGCGGCGGCGAACATGTAAGTTCCCTTGTTCCCGATGTAGGCCGCGCGAAAGACCCAGTCCGCGCGGAACTGCCGCTCGAGAGTGAGGTTCCAGGTGGTGAGCAACGGTGTGCGGAAATCCTTGGCGAAGGTAGCGCGAATCTCCGTGGGAGTGGTGAACTTCACCGCCGCGCCAGGAACGCTGGGGCCGTACTGCTCGGGGAAGGGATTGATGACGCCCGCGCTGCCGAACGGGTCCGAAAAATCGACGTCGGTAAATGTGAAACCGGGCGCGAAGGGCGCGATGTTGGTGAACGGATTGAAAGCGCTGGCCTGGATGGGGGTGTAGAAGTAACCAGCGCCGCCGCGGAGGCTCGTTTTTCCGTCATTGGTGAGGCGGTAGGCAAACCCGATTCGAGGCGCGATGTTGCCCACGTTGGCATCCGATCCTCCCACCGGACACGTCTTATCATGGTCGACACCCCCGTAGATCATGCCCGCGGGAGCGTTCGGATAGCGGGTGGATACCACACCCGGCTGAAAACAGACCACGCGTCCTTGCCGGTCGTAATAGGGGAAATACGGATCCCAACGGACACCCAGATTGAGCGTGAGCCGCCCAGTGGCGCGCCAATTATCCTGCGCGAAGAGGCTCCATTTGGTCCCCTTCAGGTCCTTAAACTCACCGCCGCCCTGGGTGAAGCTGGAGGAACGTCCGGTTATGAAGTCGGCCAAACCGTCGCCGGACAACTGGCCGTTGAACGAGAAATTCCCGTCCATGCGGAAGGTGTTGATGATGTGGTTGGAGAGGCGGACGGCCTCGCCACCGAAGTGGAATTCGTGCTTGCCGCTAATCTTGGTGACGTTTTCGCGGATGGTGAAATCACCGCGGTCGAAGTCGCCGAGGTGGTTGGTATTGATGCCGAAGCCGCCGGTGACGGAAAGCTGAATCTCGGGCGGGGCTTTGAGCTCGGAGGAGCGGGCGGAGGAGATTTTGACGCCGGCGTCGGGGTAGCCGAAGGGAGAACTGGAGAGGGATCCGCCGCGCTGGCGATTGAGCCCGAAGGTGGTGTTGATGAGGAGCGTGGGGCTGAGGGTGTAGTTGTGATTGAGTGCGATATTCTGGACGCGGACGGCATTGCCGGCGTTGCTGGCGGCCAGAATATTGGAGGCGGGGATGACGGCCGGGCGGTCGAAGTCGGTGAAGAAGTAACGGCCGCTGATCTGATGGCGGGTGAGGTTATAGTCGGCCTTCACCATGAACTGGTTTTCGGTTTCGATGGTATTGGTGCCGACGAAGTTGAGCTCGCGGCCGCCGCGATTGGGCAGAGGGATGGACTTGAGGAAGAAATTCGCGACGGGGCTGATGCGGCTCGCGGGGATCTGGTTGCCGGGGAAAGGCTGGCGGGTAACCGGGTCGACGAGTTGGCGGGTGATGGAAGAGAAGTCGCCGCGGCGTTCGGCTTCGGTGGGCACGAAAGCGACGCGTCCGGCGGCTTGACTCGCGACGCGCGTTCCCTGATAGGTGCCGAAGTAGAAAAGTTTGTTGCGGACGATGGGTCCGCCGGCGCTGCCGCCGAACTGGTTGCGCTTGAGCGTGTCCTGGGCGGGAGCGAAGAAATTGCGGGCGTTGAGTTTGCCGTTGCGGAGAAACTCGAACAGGCTGCCGTGAATCTCGTTGGTGCCGGAGCGGGTGACGATGTTGACGATGCCACCAGCGGCATTGCCGTATTCGGCGGTGAAGTTGCTGGCCTGCAAGTTGAACTCCTGCACGGCGTCCGGGTTGGGAAAGGGTACGTTGGCGTTGAGGTAGGTGTCGTTATGGCCGGCTCCGTCAAGCTGGTAATTCACCTGGCCCATGCCAGCGCCATTGACATTCGCGGTCTGCTCGCCGGGATAGACGCCGCCGTGGCCGCAGATACGGCAGCCATTGCGGCCGAGGTCCACGGTGCCGGCGGCGACAAAGACGAGGGTCTGCGCCATGCGGCCGTTGAGAGGGAGTTCGACCACGCGTTTCTGGTCCACCAACTGACTTACCGTGCCGGTCTGGGTGACGACAAGATCCACATCCGACTCGACGGTGATCCGCTCCGTCACCTGCCCGACCTTGAGTTCGACAGTCTGGGTGGCAACCTGGTTGACGGTGAGCGTAATTCCGGTCTGCACGTAAGCAGAGAAGCCGGCTCGTTCGACGCGGAGTTCGTAGTTGCCCACCGGAAGGCGCGAGAAAAGAAAGGCTCCGGTGACATCGGAGTTAACCGTTTGTTTGAACCCCGTGTCGACATTGCGCATCGTGACGGTGCTGTCCGGCAACATGGCGTTGGTCGAGTCGACCACGGTTCCGCTAAAGGTGGCAGTGGTATATTGCGCGGCAAGGGGCGAACACAAAGCGAGAGCAAGGAATCCGAGAGGCAGGGCTCGAGGAAGAAGCCCGCGGAAAAAGTGTTGCTGCATCCCAAATCTCCTTAGACCCAAAGAGCTAGGGAGCTTCTCAATCGAGACCTCCGATGTGAGCCTCCCCTGTACGGTCAACTCTAAGCGACCGCCCGGCGCGTGTCAACAACTTATTTGAGACTTTTTTGAGACACAACTTTGAGACATGCTTTTTTATAGGGATGTCCCGCTCGCAGTCCAGATCCGGCGGCTCGGACCTGCGATTGCTATCCTGGTTCGCGATGTCATTTTCTCGTAGGGGACTTCTCACTCTGCCCGCCGCTTTGCTGCCTTGCGCTTTCGCCGCCGCGCCGCGCTCGATCTTTGACGGCAAGTCCACGGCCGGCTGGTTGACCTATCGCGGCAGCGGGTTCCCGGCCGAGGGTTGGGAGATCAAGGACAACTGCATCCACGCGCTCCCCGCCTACATGGTCCCTTGCCTGGCGACCGTCGATGTCTATGACGATTTCGACTTCAGCTTCGACTGGATGATCACCCCTGGCGGCAACGCCGGCGTCTTCTATTCCTGCCGCGGCAAGGAGCCGCCCGTGGCGACGGGCGCCAAGCCGGAATCCTGGTGGCACCGGACCCATTCCTCGCGCGGCCAGGAGTATCAGATACTCGACGACGCCGGTTCGCCGGGGGCGAAGGACCAGTCAAAGTCCGCCGCCTCGCTTTACGGCAAAATCGCTCCTCCTCCGGATAAGCCGCTGCGCCCGGCCATGCAGTGGAACGAAGGGCGCATCGTGGTGCGCGGACTCTACGCCGAGCACTGGCTCAACCGGGTGCGGGTTGTCTCCTATGAGATGGCGCCCGGCGAGAAGAAACCTTCGCCAATCGTTCTTCAGCACCACCACTCGGAAGCCTGGTTCCGCAATCTCCGCATCGCCTAGCGCGCGGCATACACTGGTTTGAGCCGCAGGAGACCCATGATGTCCAGTCTGACCCGCAGGTCCTTTGTTAGTTCAATCGCCGCCGCGCCGCTGATGCGGTCCGCCGCCGGCGGCCGTCCCAATATCGTCTACATCCTCGCCGACGATCTTGGCTGGGGCGACCTGGGCTGCTACAACGCATCCTCCGCCGTGCCCACGCCCAACATGGACCGCCTCGCCGGCCAAGGCGTCAGGTTCACGGACATGCACTCGCCTTCGGCCGTCTGCACGCCCACCCGCTACGGCATCATGACCGGCCGCTATTGCTGGCGATCCAGTCTGAAGAAAGGCGTCCTGTGGGGCTACTCGCCCAACCTGATCGAACCGGGCCGCCTCACAGTTCCTTCCATGCTGAAACGGGCCGGTTACCAGACAGCCGGAATCGGCAAATGGCATCTGGGCTTGGGTGACAAGGAGAAAACCGACTACTCGAAACCGTTCAGCCCAAGCCCCATCGACCATGGCTTCGACTCCTACTTCGGCATCCCCGCGTCGCTCGACATGGATCCTTATCTCTACATCCAGAACGACCGGGCTATCGAGCTGCCCACGGCCCACATTGCCGGTTTCAACAGCCCGCGCGGCGTCTTCTGGCGCGAAGGCGCGATGTCGCCGTCGTTCAAGCACGACGAAGTCCACCCGACTCTGACGCGCAAGGCAGTCGAGTTCATTCGCAGCCGGGAGGAGCATCACTCGAATCCGTTCTTCCTCTATCTTCCGCTCGCCGCGCCGCACACGCCCTGGCTGCCCACGGGCGGCTTCCGCGGCCGCTCGAAGGCAGGCGACTACGGCGATTTCGTCACGCAGGTGGACGACACCGTCGGCCAGGTGATGCGCGCTTTAGAAGAGAAGGGCCTGGCGTCGAACACGCTGCTCATCATGACCAGCGACAATGGCGCCGACTGGAAACTCGAGGACAAGGCCCGCTACGCCCACCTGGCAAATTCGACCTGGCGCGGCGAGAAAGCCGATGCCTGGGATGGCGGCCACCGGATTCCCTTCATCGCCAGCTGGCCCGGACAGATTCGTCCCGGTACGGTCAGCGGCCAGCTTGGCTGTCTCACCGACCTGATGGCCACCACGGCAGCCATCACTGGGCAGACGCTGCCCGCCGGCGCGGGCGAGGACAGTTACAACCTGCTGCCGGCCCTGCTCGGCCGCGCACAGGCGCCGATTCGCGACGCCATTGTCCACCATTCGGTCGAGGGTGTCTTCGCCATCCGCCAGGGTAACTGGAAGCTGATTCTCGGGCTTGGCTCGGGCGGATTCAGTCCGCCGGTGAGGGTTGAGCAGGCCGTAGGCGGACCGGCGGGCCAACTCTACGATCTGGCAGCCGACCCGGCGGAGAATCACAACCTCTATCAGAAGCGCCCGGATGTTGTCGCTCGGCTCTCGGCTCTGCTCGACAAGTACCAAAGCCGGGGCCACAGCCGCCAAGTCTAATGGGGTGCGGCCGAAATATTAGCCGCTAACTTCGAGTTGGCGATGTGGCGCGCGTACTCTTACGTGCCGTGTTGAGACTTTCTCGACACCTCCACCCAGTGAAAAGAAACGCCCGTCGCCGGCATGAGTGCCGGCGCGGCACGCTAAAGCGCGCGCCACAACGGCCGGCATAATGTGCGATCTGCGCGCCGCACTAGACCCTGCAGCCCGGGAATCCACTACAATGACGGCGTGATCCTCAACCGCCGTCAATTCTTCTCCGGCCTGCCGGCAGCATTGCCGCTCGCCGCCGCAGCGCGGACACAGGGCCAGGGCCGGACGAAGTTCTATGTCCTGGAGCGTTTCTTCCTCGAGAACGGGTCGCAGCCCGCGCGCATCGCGGAGTTCTTCGCCAAGTCGTTGTTGCCAACGATGGAGAGGTTCCACCGCGGGCCGAAGATCGTTCTCGAAGCCTTGGCCGCGCCGCACATGCCGCAGGTGGTTCTGATCATGGGCGTGGAGTCGGTCGAGCAGATCTGGTCGCTCTCGAAGGCGCTGTTCGCCGATAAGGACTTCAACGCGGCCTTCGACAAATGGGAGTCCGGCGAACCGCCCTATCTCTCCTCGGAGAGCATGCTTCTGGTGGCTACGGACTATTCGCCGGAGGCCGCCGCTCCTGCCAAGCCGCCCGAGTCGCCCAGGGTATTCGAACTCCGCACCTACCACTCGCCCACGGCGCGTCAGTGGAAACAACTCCACGAGCGCTTCGCCGGTCCGGAGATCAAGATCTTCCACCGCACAGGCGTCCATCCGTTGTTCTACACGTCAACCGTTTTCGGCCCCAACCGGCCGAACCTGACTTACCTGATCCCGTTCGACAACCTGGCCGCCCGTGAAAAGGCATGGACGGCATTTGGCGCCGATCCCGACTGGGTGAAAGTGCGGGCCGAATCCATTGCGCGCGGCGGACAGATCTCGTCCGTCAGCCAGATCTCGCTCTATCGAGCCGCGTCGTACTCGCCAATCCGTTAATGCCGGGTGAGTACGTGGGGCGGCCCTTCCGGGCTGCAGCCGGGCTTCTGCCCGGCTCTGGCGTTTGGCCCGTCAGGCAAAGCGGGAGGCGTGCATTACCGCGTG
>CAZLDN010000002.1:0-85841 GCA_964558355.1 uncultured Candidatus Solibacter sp. | reverse complement strand
AGGTGCGCCGCTGCAGAGAGGCCGTTGTAAAGAGTTAGCCCGGACAGGAGACTAGCGAGGCGGCCGCGAACGCAGAGAGCGGGTCCCCAAACGCGACTTTCGAGGGAGTGCTTTCTGAGTAGCTCCGATGGTGTCACAATAAGCGCGTGGCGTCATACAGGGACCGATACAATCCCGAGGCCCTGCACTTCCCGGGATCGTTCGCCTCGAGGACATTCCTCACGTGCGCTGTCTTCTTCTGCGTCTGTCTGATCGTGGGACTGGCCCTGATCGGAACCATGCTGGACAGGACGCTGAACATCGCCCTTGTTTTCGTTGTCATCGCAGTCGCGGTGGCTGCCTGGCCGAAGGAGATTCTGCTGGACCAAAGAGGGCTGACGCAGCGCCACGGCTCTCAGCGGCGTCTGATGGCCTGGAATGATGTCGGCCTGATTCAGGTGACATCCGAATTCCGCCTTCCGCTGCGCCGAAAGTCCCTGCCTACACTGACGCTTCGCGTCATCTCGAAGGATGGCCGGCACATCGTGGAGCACACGCCGCGCCATCCCGACACGCACCGCTTCACCTTCGAGTTGCAGCGCCACGGCGTGAAGTTGCCGGAGGAATGGGGACACGTCACGGCTCCGAACCTGGGACACCTATCGTCGGCGAAGGATCCGATGCCGGCCGGGCTAAAGCGCCGTTGACGGCAGGCGGGCGGCGGCGATCTCGGCGATATCGAGCAAGCGGGGCGCGCCTTCGGGCTTCAAGGCGGTAAGGGCATCACCAAGCATGGTCTGGCAGAATGGGCAGGCCGCGGCGACCGTGTCCGCGCCGGTGGCCAGCAGTTGTTCCGCCCTCTCGTGACTCACCCGTTTGCCCTTCTCCTCGCCCAGGAAGACGAGGCCTCCGCCGGCGCCGCAACAGAACGATGTGTCGCGGTTGCGCTCCGCTTCGACGAGCCGGCCCGATGAAGCGGCCACACGGCGCGGCTCGTCATAGATGTCCTGGTAGCGGCCAAGGTAACAGGGGTCGTGGTAGACGGCGCTTCCCTGCGCGGAGGCGGGTGGGAGGTTGTCCAGATGCCTGGCGAGGAAGACGGAATGGTGTTCGATCTGGAACGCTGCGCCGAACTCCTTCCAATCCTCGCCAATGGTGCGGACGCAGTGGGGACAGATTGAAAGCAGTCGCGAGGCTCCAGCGCCGGCCAACTGGCCGATATTGAACCCGGCGAGTTGCTGGAAGGCGAGATCGTTGCCGAGGCGGCGGGCGGAGTCGCCCGTGCACTTCTCCTTTTTGAGAACGCCGTAGGTGACGCCGAGGTGGTCCATCACACGGCGAAGTGCGAGAACAGCCTGGCGGCCCCGCGGGTCAAACGACCCCATGCAGCCAAGCCAGAGGCAGTATTGCTGTGATCCGTCGAACCAGGGCAGCTCGTTGGCTTTAATGAACTTGTCGCGCTCGGATGAAGCAAGCCCGAGCGGGTTGCCGTAGCGCTCCAGGCGCAGAAAGAGTTCGCCACCGTGTTCGTCTTCCCACTTGCCGGTGTTCACCGCGCCGCGGCGCAGGCCGATGATGAGCGGGAGATGTTCGACGCCGACCGGGCATTGAGACTCGCAGGCGCCGCAGGTGGTGCACTGGAAGATGGCTTCCTCGGAGAGATGCGCGCCGAGGAGCGGGGCTTCCGCCGCCAATCCCTCGAAAGTCGCGCCTGGAAACCCGCTCTCTGCGTTCGCGGCCTCACGCATGGTGCGCCCTTTATGAACATTTGTTGGCCAGAGGCCCCCGGGTGCTCCGTTTTCATTGAGGTAGCGGCGGAAGCCGAGGGCGATCTCCTTGGGGTTGAGGAGTTTGCCGGTGATGTTGGCGGGGCAGTGCTGCTGGCAGCGTCCGCACTCGACGCAGGAGTATGCCTGAAGGGCGGCGAGGCGGGTGACGTCCTTGCCGGTGTCGAGGCCGAAATCCTCATCGCCTTCGAGCGGCGGAATGCGGCTGAAGCCGCCGCGGGTGAGGAAGACGGCAGCCGGGGAGAGGATCAGGTGAAGGTGCTTGCTATGCGGGATGAGCGGCAGGAAGACGAGCAGCGAGAGGGTATGCAGCCACCAGAGGGCCTTGCCGGAGAGGGAATTAGGATCGGGACGGGCGAGGAAGTCGGCCATGTAGGTGGCCATCAGAAGGAAGATCAGCAGGGCGATGAGGCCCGATTCCCAGGAGATCTTCTCGCCGAGCCATTTGGGGCGGGCGACGAAGCGGCGTAGGGCGAGTCCGGTGATGGAGACGGCGACGGCGGCGGCGAAGAGGAATGCGACGGAGAAGTAGGCAGGTCCGAAAACGCCGGAATCCATGCGCAGCCAGTCGATTCCCAGGCCGCCGGCGAAATGATCGAGCGTCACGATGACGAAGGTCAGGAATCCCCAGAAGACGAAGGCGTGGGCGAGGCCAGGCAGCGGGCGGTGGCGGATGACCTTGGCCTGGCAGAGGACATCCCAGAAAAGCCGCTTGAAGCGATGCGCGAGCGGGCGGATGCTGAAGCCGGGGTCGGGCTTCGACGACCAAACGATTCCAACCACCCTCAGGAAGCGTTTGAGGAACAAAGCCGACGAAGCCAGAACGGCGGCGGCGAAGAGGGCGATCTCAAGTGCGTTCCGTTCCATTGTTTGGGGATTCGCGTTTGGGAATTCGACCCTCAATGTATCACGGGCGGTTGAATTACAATATGTTAAGAATAGAGGCTTTGTGCACATACTACTGGCCGGCGCCGCCGGCTTTGTCGGTTCCCACCTGGCGGATCGCCTGCTGCGCGATGGCCACACCGTTGTTGGCGTGGACTCGTTCATCACCGGCACGGAAGCGAACTTGAAGCACCTGGCCGGCGAGGCGGGTTTTCGCCTAGTTCGTCACGACATCAGCAGCCCGCTCGCAATGGATGAGCCGGTGGATCTGGTGATGAACCTTGCCTCGCCAGCCAGCCCAAAGGACTATCTGGCGTATCCGATCGAGACGTTGCGCGCGGGCAGCGAAGGGACGCGGAATCTGCTTGAATACGCGTTACGGTATGGGGCCGGATACCTGTTGGCCTCCACTTCGGAGTGTTACGGCGATCCGCTCGAACACCCGCAGCGCGAGACCTATTGGGGGAACGTGAACTCGATCGGGCCGCGCTCCTGCTATGACGAAGCCAAGCGCTTCGCCGAGGCGATGACGATGGCATACCGCAGGACTCATGGGATGCGGACGTCGGTCGCCCGCATCTTCAACACATTTGGGCCGAGGATGAAATTGAATGACGGGCGGGTGGTGCCGTCGTTTCTTGGATCGGCGCTGCGGGGCGAACCGATTACGGTCTACGGCGACGGATCGCAGACGCGGAGTTTCTGTTACGTGAGCGACCTGGTGGACGGCCTGATCCGGCTGGCGCTGTCGGGCTACGGCGAACCGGTGAACCTGGGTAACCCAAGAGAGATGACGGTTTTGGAGTTCGCCGAGCTGATCCAGTCGCTTACGGGAAGCTCGTCCGGAATCGTCTTCGAGCCGTTGCCGGAGGACGATCCGATGCGGCGCCAGCCCGATATCGCACGCGCCAGAGAGGTGCTTGGATGGGAGCCGCGAGTGAGTTTGGAGGATGGCCTGAAGGCGACGGTTGAGTACTTCCGCAACCAGATTGCCGCCGCGCGCGCCGATTGAGTGGCGCCCTGCCATGCATGGCTGAAGTCGAGAGAGGGAGCACTGGGATAGCGGAACATATTTGTGGCGGAGTGGGTGGAGGCGGGACGCGTAACGAAGCTGCGCAGGATATCCTAATTAGGATGTCCGAGATCACAGTCCGCCTGGCCACGCCCGCCGATGCCGAGTTCCTTGTGCGTGGCAATGCCTCGATGGCGCTTGAGACCGAAGGGCTGTCGCTTGACCTGGACCGGTTGCGCGACGGGGTCCATGGACTGTTCGAGAAACCGGAGCGCGGGGTATATTATGTCGGCGAGGTTGGGGGTAGGCGGGCTGGGCAGATGATGATCACATATGAGTGGTCGGACTGGCGGAATGGCGATTTCTGGTGGATCCAGAGTGTGAATGTCGAGAAGGAGTTCCGGGGGCGAGGTGTCTTTACGGCGCTGTATAGATTCGTGGAGCGGCTTGCACAAACGAACTCAGGGGTGGTGGGGTTGAGGCTGTATGTGGAGCATGAGAATGGCCGCGCTCGGGCGACGTACGAAAAGGTAGGGATGGTGAAGACGGTGTACGAGATGTTCGAGGTTGATTTTGTGCTTGCGCGGCCGTCGAACATGCTGTAATTTACAACACATGCCGTTGCATTTTGCATCACACCATAACTCACGCCGTTTCATAGACATACATTCGTTTTGTAGAATACTGCATCGCGTCTTGTAGAAATACACAACATCACGTGATTATCGAATGTTGACGTAACTCATTGATTTCATGATAGGTTGCTGAGGATTCGAGTTTGGCCACTGGCTTGCCCATAGAAGGGTGCAGGCAAAAGAGCCTGAAGAAAGTCGAGATCCTCACATGACAGTCCTATTCGTAATTCTTACCTTCGCGATCTTTATCGTGGCCGACCTCGTGATGAACAAGGGCAAGGCCCCGGTGGCCGCCCGAGAACCGGCGCTTCAACCCGCCATTGCCGATGCCGAGGTAGCCGGTGGATATGCGATCCCCGGCCATCTGCGTTATCACCCCGGCCACACCTGGCTGGCGAGAGAGCGCAAGAACGTGAACCGGGTTGGCGTGGATTCCTTTGCGGCGGCTTTTACCGCGGGCGTCGAGAAGATCGACCTGCCGAAGGCCGGGCAATGGGTGCGTCAGGGCCAGAAGGTGGTCACGCTGCACCGGAATGGGGAGAAGGTAGAGATCGTATCGCCGGTGGAAGGCGAAGTTGTTGAAATCAATGCGCGGATCGCCGAGGACGCTTCCCTGCTCCGCCAGGATCCTTATGGTGAGGGTTGGCTGATGACCGTGTTTGCTCCCGACGACGAGAGCCCGGCCCGCAACCTGCTGCCCACCAGCCTGGTCGCCAACTGGATGCGCGAAGCCGCCGACCGGTTGTTCGCGATGCAGCCGCAGCTTGCCGGCGCCACTGCCGCGGACGGCGGCGAGCCGGTTCAGGAACCCGCCCTTGCGCTGGACGCGAAGACGTGGAGCCAGGCTGGACGCGAATTCTTCCTCGATTGATGAAAATATCACCACTTCAGACCTTTTAGTCTGGTAAGACTCGACAGTTCGGGCTAGACTGAAGATTAGCCCGGAGGTCAGAATGGCGCGAGCGATCCTATATGACAGCGTACTTTGCATAGGCTGCCGTCAATGTGAGGAAACCTGTTCTGAGCGGTGGAAGCTGCCGTACAACGAGAAGATAGCGGCCGAGGAGAAGATCTCAGCCCACAAGATCACCGCGGTTCGCACCCACGGTGAGCGCTTCTCGAGGAAGCTCTGCATGCATTGCATCGATCCGGCCTGCGTTTCGGTCTGTCCTGTAGCGGCGCTGCAGAAGACCGAAGCCGGGCCGGTCGTCTATTTAGAGGAGCGATGCATGGGCTGCCGTTACTGCATCGCGGCCTGCCCATTCCAGGTTCCCGCTTACACCTGGAACGATGTTGTGGCTCCGAAGGTAAGCAAGTGCGACATGTGCTCGGACCGGCTAAAGGAGCCGACGCGATGCAGCGCGATCTGCCCGACCGAGGCGACCATTACCGGCGACCGGGACGAGTTGATCGACAAGGCGAAAGCGAGGATGAAGGAAAGCCCTGGAAGCTACTACCCCGCCATATACGGCATCCAGGAGGCGGGCGGGACGTCGGTGCTGATTCTGTCGGCGGTTCCGTTCGATCAGATTGGATACAACGTCGAAGTACCGAAGGAAGCGCTGCCGCTGACCACATGGGCGGCGCTGCAGCAAATCCCGGGCATCGTCGTTTCCGGTTCGGTGCTGATGGGCGGAATCTACTGGCTCAACAACCGCAAGGAAGAGGTTGCGCGGCAGGAGGGTGAGAAGTGATGAAACTCGCGATGCCCAAAATCACCTTCTGGCGCGTCATCTTCGCGGCACTGATGCTGGCGGCTTCGTGGGCGACCTATGTCCGGGTCACCACCGGGTTGGCTGGAGCGACAAACCTGAGCGACGAGTTTCCATGGGGCGTCTGGATCGGATTCGACATTCTGTGCGGTGTGGGATTGGCTGCGGGCGGGTTCACGCTGGCGGCAATCGTCCACATCTTTAATCTGAAAGAGTACAGGCCGGTGGTGCGGCCGGCGATTCTGACGGCGTTTCTGGGCTACCTTCTAGTCGTCATCGCGCTGATGTTCGATCTTGGCCGGCCGTGGCGGATCTGGCATCCGCTGATCATGTGGAATCCGCGCTCGGTGATGTTCGAGGTGGGCTGGTGCGTGACGCTGTACACGACGGTGCTGTTTCTGGAGTTCTTCCCGCTGGTGCTTGAGCGGTTCAAACTCACGAAGGCGAAGGCGGTGATGAAAAGCGTGATGATCCCGATCATCATTGGGGGCATCGTTCTGTCAACGCTACATCAAAGTTCGCTGGGCAGCCTTTACCTGATCATGAAGGGCAAGTTGCATCCGCTGTGGTACAGCCCGCTGCTGCCGCTGATGTTCTATATTTCAGCCATCGCGGTTGGCCTGGCAATGACGATCTTCGAGTCGTGGCATAGTTCGAGGGCGTTCGGACGGCAGCTTGAGTGGCCGTTGATTCAGAAACTGAGCCGGATGCTGGCTGTGGTGCTGTCGCTGTATGTGGCGATGCGGCTTTTCGATTTGTCCCAGCGCAACGCCTGGCATTATATCGAGCAACCGGGCTGGGAAAGCCGGCTTTTCATCCTCGAGATGGTGCTGACGATTGTGCCGATGTTGCTGCTCTACCGGGAGAAGACAAGACAGAACCCCACGGGTCTGTATGTCACCGTGGTGATGTTCCTGCTTGGGTTTGTGACGAACCGGCTGAACGTCAGCATCACGGGAATGGAGAGGTCGTCGGGCGTGAGCTACGTTCCGAAGTGGACCGAGTTGGCCGTGACATTCGCTATCGTCGCTGGCGGGTTTGCGATCTTCCGGCTGGCTGCGAAACATCTGCCTGTGTTTGAAGCCGCGGAGCATTCCACACCCGCCGGCGAATCGGGCCGGCAGAGATCCGATCTCGTGGCTGCGGGCACGCCGGGGGATTGACCCCAATGGCGGACGGGACGGCATCGACGAGCCTTCCGCGATTCGGCATTGCCGCCAAACTCGCGGTCTGCCTGGTGTCGGCCGTCCTGGCGGGATTCGGCTTCTTCAGCTATTTTCAGCAGAAGTTGGAGCAGAACCATCTCGAGACCCTGGTCGGCCTGAGCGCGGAGCAGGTTTCGGACGTGGTGCATTCATCGGCGTACCGGGCGATGCTGCATAACGACCGCGACGCGCTCTACACGCTCATTCGCGATTTCGGGCGCGAGCCGGGCATCCGCCGGGTGCGCATCGTAAACGAAGAGGGGCTGATCCAGCACTCGACCGTGGCGGGCGAAGTGGGCGAGGTTGTGGACAAGAGCGCGGAGGCCTGCGATGCCTGCCACGCGTCGTCGCAGCCGTTGACGAAGCTGAACAGAAAAGACCGGGCGCGCATTTTCACCGACGAGCAGGGACACCGGAACCTGGCGGTGATTCGTCCGATCGAGAACGCGCCGGAGTGCAGTAACGCGGCGTGTCACGCGCACCCGGCATCGCGCCGGATTCTGGGCGTGATCGACGTCCATCTGGCGCTGGACGGCGTGGACGCGCAACTGGCCGAATTCCGCCTGCAGATGATCTTGTTCACGGCTGGCGCGGCGCTGCTGGCCTGCGTGTTGAGCATCCTGTTCGTGTTCAAGGTGGTGCATCGCCCGGTGAGGCTCCTGTTGAACGCGATCGGGAGGTTGAAACGAGGCGATCTGACTCACCGCGTGAACGTGGGAACGCGCGACGAATTCGGCGTTCTGGCCAGCGAGTTCGATTCGATGGCTCATGCGATCGACGAGGCGCAGATCGAGTTGCGCAGGTGGAACGACACGCTTGAGGCCAGGGTGAGCCAGAAATCGGCGGAGCTTGAGAAGGCGTACAAGGGTCTGGTGGTGAACGAGAAGATGGCGTCGCTCGGAAGGCTTGCGGCGACAGTGGCGCACGAAGTAAACAATCCGCTGTTCGGCATGTTGACCTATGCGCGGCTCTGTCTGAAGGATCTGGACAAACTCGATGGCGAAGAGGCGCGCAAGGAACGGGTGAAGGAACATCTGAAGATCATCGAACGGGAGAGCCGGCGCTGCGGGGATCTGATGAAGACGCTGCTGGCGTTTTCGCGGCAGAAGCCGCCGGAGCGTGCGCCGACCGACGTGAACACGGTGATCGAGCGAGCCTGCTCGCTTCTACAGCACAAGCTGTCGCTGTCGCGCATCGATCTGGTCAAAGAGCTTGATCCCAATCTGCCGGCGATCCTGGCGGATTCGGCGCAGATCCAGCAGGTGATGGTGGTACTGCTGGCCAACGCATCAGAGGCGATCACGGACGGCGGATCGGTGCGGATCCGGACGGCGTGCGCAAGCGATGGCGGCGGGGTGGCGATCACGGTGACCGATAGCGGACCGGGCATACCGCCTGGGTTGCGGGAGACGATTTTCGAGCCGTTTTTCACGACAAAAGAAGAGCAGCACGGCACGGGCTTGGGGCTGGCCGTGGCCCGCACGATCGTTGACAGGCATGGCGGATCGCTGACCCTGAATCCCGATTCGAGCCGCGGGGCGGAGTTCATCGTGCGGCTTCCGATGGAAGCGCCCGCGGAGTTCGCGGCGGCGGCGGACTTTAGCGGAGGAACCAAAGCATGACACGCGGCAGGATTTTGATCGTCGACGACGACCCCGTCGTGCGCGACTCGTTAGGCAAATGGTTCGAAAGCGAAGAGTTCCAGGTGGAGGTCTGTCCCGGCGCGCATGTAGCGCTGGAGCGGCTTGCGCACGACCGTTTTGACCTGGCCCTGCTGGATATCAAGATGCCGGGCGTGGACGGCATCGAATTGCAGGCGCGTTTGCATGAGATCGCGCCTGAAATGCCGGTTGTGATCATGACCGGCTTCGCGTCGGTTGAGACGGCGGTGAAGGCGCTGAAGAACGGCGCTTATGACTACATTACCAAGCCTTTCGATCCGGACGAACTGGTGCACCTGGTATCGAATGCGATCGCGCACCGCCGCGCCGAGGGCGAGGTTGTCCGGCTCAAGGAGAACCTGCAGCAGATCTTTCCAGAGACTTCGCTGATCGGGCAGAGTCCGCAGATGAAGCGCGTGATCGAGCTTGTCGAGACGGTTGCGCCGACCGACGCGACGGTGCTGATTACGGGCGAGAGCGGGACTGGCAAAGAGGTGGTGGCGCGGGCGATCCACGCGGCCAGCCCTCGGCGGTATAACCCGATGGTCGTCATTCACTGCGGCGCGCTCACCGAGACGTTGCTCGAGAGCGAGTTGTTCGGTCACGAAAAGGGCGCGTTCACAGGCGCCCAGGTACGCAAGAAGGGCAAGTTCGAGATGGCCGAGGGCGGGACGGTGTTTCTGGACGAGATCAGCGACATCAGCCTGCGGACGCAGACGGACCTGTTGCGCGTTCTTCAGGAAAAGGAGATCGTTCGCGTGGGCGATTCGCACGCGGTGAAGGTCGATTTCCGGGCCGTGGCGGCGACGAACAAACGTCTTGAAAAACAGGTTGAAGACGGTCTATTCCGCCCGGATTTGTATTACCGGCTGCATGTGTTCACGATCGACATTCCGCCGCTGCGTTCGCGGAGAGAGGACATTCCGCTACTGGCGGCCCACTTCATCGGGAAACTCACGTCGCAGATGAACCGGCAGCCGCAACGACTGTCGGCGGCGGCGATGGAGGCGCTGATGGATTATGCTTGGCCGGGCAACGTCAGGGAGTTGGAGAATTCGATCGAACGGGCGTTGTTGATCAGCCGGACGCCCGAACTCGAGCCGAACGACTTCCCGTTTCAGACGCTGCGCGCCGCACAGCTTGGGGGACGGCGTTTGGAGGATATCGAGCGGGCTCACGTCGAGCGCGTGCTGACCGAGACCAATTGGAACCTGTCGCACGCGGCGCGGGTTCTGGCGATCGACCGCACGACGCTCTACAACAAGATCCGCCGCTACGAACTGGAAGACCCGAGGCGCGGCAAGTAGCGGTTCAAAACCGTGGCGGCGAAGATCCACATTCTGCCGGTTTCGCCTCCGGTCCCGGACTTGAACCTGCTTGACCAGCTTTCCGCCGGTCTGGCTGGTGCGCTGAAGGTGTCCTGCCGCGTGGTGACCGAGGCGTTTGACGCGGCGTTCGCTTTCGACGCATTCAGAGGCCAGACCTACTCGACTGCCGTGCTGGCGCGGCTTGCGGAGGCGCCGATCGGCGACGAAGAGATCATGCTTGGCGTGACCGAAGCGGACCTGTACGTGCCGGTGCTGACATTCGTCTTCGGCGAGGCGCAGTATCCGGGCCGCGCAGCAATCATCTCGGCGGCGCGGCTTCACGAAGAGTTCTACGGATTGCCGCCCGATCCGGCGAAGCTGAATGAACGCCTGCTGAAAGAGGCGATTCACGAGATCGGGCACACTCGCGGCCTGGGCCATTGCGACGACTGGAACTGCGTGATGGTGTCGTCGCATCGCGTGGAGCGTCTGGATTTGAAATCGGCGGAATTCTGTGCGCGGTGCAGGAAAAAGCTCAGCGCTTTCTGAACCGGGCGGTGGGGCGTTTCCTGCCGGCGTCTCTGGCCCAGGGTCCGGCAAGCGAGAACAGCAGGCGCTTCTCCACGGCGTCGACGTGGTCCAAACGAACCCGCACGGGGTCGCCGATCGAGATCTCGCGCCGCGAGCGTTCAGCGACGATCTTGCGGGTGTTTTCCTGATAGTTCCAGTGCTCGCCGGGCAGGCTGTCAATCGGGACAAGCCCTTCGACGAAGAGGTCGCTCAGTTCGACGAAGAAGCCGAAGCGGGTCGTCGAGATGGCCAGGGCATCGAACTCATCGCCGACGCGGTCGACCATGAACTTGACGCGTTTCCATTCGAGAAGTTCACGCTCGGCTTCGGCGGCGCGGCGTTCGGTCTCCGAACACATGCGGGCGAGGCCGGGGAGATCGGAGACCTCGGGAGGTTGGCGATCGAAGAGCGAGCCGAGGAGGCGGTGGACGATGAGATCGGGGTAGCGGCGGATGGGCGAGGTGAAGTGGGTGTAACTGTCGGCGGCCAGAGCGAAGTGGCCAACATTTTCGGCCGCATAGCGGGCCTGCTTGAGTGAGCGCAGCATGAGGAAATTCAGGATTCGTTCCTCGGGGCGGCCTTCGAGCTTTGCGACAAGCTTTTGATACATGCGCGAAGTGATCTTCATGCGTTCATCAGCGCGAACGATGTCGCGGCGGAGTTTGCGGCCGTCCGAGGTTCGCGTGACGACGGGAAAGCGCTTGACGGGCACCGCGCCGAAGCCGAGCGAATAGCCGAAGCGGGCGGCGAGGTCTTCGAAGTCCATCACCTTCTGCGGGTCCGGCGTCTCATGGATGCGGAAGATGGACTCGGGCAGCGAGGCTTCCAGATGCGCGCTGACGGCCTCGTTCGCGGCCAGCATGAACTCCTCGATGATGCGGTTGGCGATGTTGCGGGGCGCGCGGTCGATGGATGTCATCAGGCCGTTTTCGTCGAAGACGATAAAGGGTTCGGGCAGGTCGAAATCGATCGAGCCGCGCTTCTGGCGCTTGCGTTGGAGGATTTCGGCCAAGTCCTTCATCATCAGGAAACGATCGGCCAGCGGCGCGTATTTGCCGCGTTGAACCGGGTCGCCTTCGAGGATCAGGTGGACATCGGTGTAGGTCATCCGCTCGGCGCTGCGGATGACGCCGCGGCAGAACTCCTTCTTTACGACCTGTCCCTGGTGGTCGATTTCAAGCAGCGCAGACATGACGAGGCGATCCAACCGCGGTTTGAGGGAACAGATGCCGGTGGAGAGTTCGAGCGGCAGCATGGGCACGGCGCGGTCTGGAAAGTAGACGCTCGTGCCGCGGATGAGCGCTTCGTTATCGATCGCCGAGCCGGGCTTGACGTAGTGGCTGACGTCGGCGATGTGGACGTGAAGAACGTAATTGCCATCGGCGGTGCGGTCCACCCAAACGGCGTCGTCGAAATCGCGGGCGGTTTCGCCGTCGATCGTCACGCAGTCCATCTGGCGGAAGTCGCGGCGGCGGGCGATCTCGGCGGCCGGGATCGCTTCGCTGAAGAGTTGGGCCTCCCCGATGACTTCGGCGGGGAAACGATTCGGAAGGTGGTGTTTGCGGATTGTGATTTCGACGTCGACGCCGAAATCGTCGGGATGTCCGAGAATCTCGATGACGCGGCCGACAGCGTCTTCGCCGCGTTCGGGGAAGTCGAGCAGTTCAACGTTAACGATCTGGCCGTCGAGATCCTCGATGGACGCGAACTTCGGGATTGGCGCGCCGATACGGTCGGGATTCGCCGAAGTGCCGGGAAGTTCCAGGCCGTCCGGGATGAAGATAGCCTGCTGAATGCGGCTTTCCTGGGGGACGACATAGTTCATTTTGCGGCCAATTTTGAACTCGCCGACGACAGTGGGGTGGGCTCGCCTGATGATGCGGACGACGTCGCCCTCGGCCTTGCCATCGGGCAGGACGCGGGCGACATGGGCGAGGACGCGATCTCCGTGCATCGCGCTCATTGACGGGTCGGGCGGAATGAAGATGTCGCCTTTGACGCCATGTACGGGGCTGTCGGGGACGACGAAGCCATAGCCGTCGCGGTGCATCGCGAGCCGTCCGATGGCGTATTCCTGAGTTCGCGACGGAAGCACAAACTGGCCGCGAATTTCAATCACGGCGCCGCGCCGGACGAGAACGTCGAGGGCGTCCTCGAAGCGCTGCCTGTCCTCTCCGCGGACGCACAGTTCCTTCATGAGATGGCGGGCCGTGGCCCGGCCCTTTGGCTGAAGGTCCAAGTGATCGAGAATCGACTTTTCCAAATCCGGTTCAGGCCTGCTCACGCTGGTAGTATAGCGTCCGTGCAACAGCGCCAAGGGCATTGCCGCGCGGCAACAGGAATCACTGGGTATCGCTGTGGAAATCATTGTGGAGTATGATGTGGATTAGATGCCACAGTTGAAAACCATCCAGGTCGTCCTGGAACCGGACCTGCTGAAGGCCGCGGACCGCGCGGCCAGGCAGATGAAACGCAACCGGTCGGCCTTCATTCGGGACGCGCTGCACACGCACCTGCGCCAGTTGCGCCTGCTTGAGCTTGAAGAAAAGGACCGGCGCGGATACGAACCGCCTTCTGCCTCAAGCGAGGCGAAGCAGTGGGAAGCAGAGGCATCATGGCCCGAACGGTGAGTCGAGGTGAGATCCGGCTGTACTCATTTCCGAAGCCGGACAAGCCGAGACCCGTGCTGATTCTCACGCGCCAGAGCGCGCTGGGCTACCTATCAACCGCCACGGTGGCTCCCATCACATCAACCGTGCGCGGTGTCCCGTCCGAGGTCGTCCTGACTGAGGAAGATGGGATGAAGAAGCCATGCGCGGCGAATCTCCACAACCTGGTCACGGTGTCGCAGGAGCGCATCGGCAGGCTGGTCGCTCAACTGTCGCCGAAGCGGATGGCCGAGGTCCGCGAGTCGCTGCACTTCGCGCTCGGCTGCGATTCAGGTCCCTGTTAGGATAGGTGATCGATGGAACTGAAAACGGTCGCACTCGAAATCCCTGAAGACGGCAACATCATCCTCGGCCAGTCGCACTTCATCAAGACGGTCGAAGACATCTATGAGGCCATCGTCAACACGGTTCCGCAGATGAAGTTCGGCGTGGCGTTTTGCGAGGCTTCGGGGGCATGCCTGATCCGCGCCGACGGCAATGATGACGAGTTGAAGGCGCTCGCCATCAGGAACGCGCAGACCGTCGCCGCCGGCCACACGTTCGTGATCTGTATGAGACAGGGTTACCCGATCAATCTGCTGACGCGCATCAAGGACGTGCCGGAGGTGGTGGGGTTGTTCTGCGCCACGGCCAACGCGGTGGAAGTGATCATCGCGGAGACGGCGCAAGGCAGGGGGGTCGTTGGCGTCATCGACGGTGCGTCGCCCAAGGGCCTTGAAGGGCCCGAAGACATTGAGTGGCGTCACTCATTGCTGCGCAAGATCGGCTATAAGCGGTAGCCGCCGCTTGCCTTGTCGCTCGGGGACCACTCTCGATGGGCGGGTTTTGCGACCCCGGCGGCCGCGCACAGTCGGGCGGCGTCAAGGGCGACGTCGTCGACATCTGGATTCTGAGCACTGCAAGGCCGCAAGGCGTAAATCCTGGTACGGCTTCGGGAGATGGGAATGCCGGCCCGCAGTCTGCCGCGGACCGGCCTGATTCGAGCAGTCCGTCAGAAATCCTTGAACTGCTCTTCCATGGGGATGGTCTCCTTGTGGGTTGTGCGGGCCGCCAGCGCCGCGAGTCCGGAGGAGGGCTCGCTTGGCCGGCGTGACGCCCTTGCGCCGGCCACGCTCGTCCGGCGATTTGTTTTGCGGGCACTCGCTGTAGTGGCCCCGCCGCCGACCATGGCCGTCAACCGCTCCACGATGTCCTTCAGGGTCTCCGACTGCGCGTTCAACTCCTCGGCTGCCGAGGCGCCTTCCTCGGCGTTGGCCGCCGTTGTCTGCGTAACCCGCTCCATTTCGTTGATCGCCTTGCCGATTTCCTGGATGCCACGCGCCTGCTCCTGGCTGCCGAGGTTCACCTCGTCCACCAGCGTCTTTACCTTCGCCGATTCCTCCGTAATGGTCCGGATCGCCGCGGCCACCTGGTCAACCTTCACCTTGCCGTCGTTAGACTTGGCGATCGACCCTTCGATCAACTCCGCCGTATCCTTGGCCGCCTGGGCGCAACGCTGCGCCAGGTTGCGGACCTCGTCGGCCACGACCGCGAAGCCCATGCCCGCTTCGCCGGCCCGGGCGGCTTCGACCGCTGCATTCAGCGCCAGAATGTTGGTTTGGAAGGCGATCTCGTCGATGACCTTGATAATCTTGGAAATCTTCCCGCTCTGCGTGTTGATATCGCCCATGGCCACCACCGTCTGGTCCAACGCCTGATTGGTCTGGACGAACTTCTGCTGCGACTGGGTCATAAGCTCGGCCGCACAGCGGGAGTTCTCGCTGTTCCTGCTCGCCATGGAATTGATTTCTTCGCTGGAGGCGGAAGTCTGTTCAAGCGACGCCGCCTGCTCGGAAGCGCCCTGGGCCAATGATTGGCTGGAGGAAGAGACCTGGCTTGCCGCGGCCGACACCTGCTCGGCGCCTTCGGCCAACTCTTGAACCGCCTGGTGGAGAGCCCGATTAATGCCTCTCACGACAAACAGCGAAAGGATCCCGCCGATCGCCACACTCAGCAACGCAACAGCCCAGTTCCACCATCTCGCGGTGTCAGCGGCGGATGCTCCTTCATCGGCATTCTTCTTTGCGGCTGCATGATTGAACTCCACGAGCCGGTCGACCGCCTGGTTCAGATCGTCAAAAGCAGGCACCGTCTCCGCCCGGTACAGGCCAACGATCTCATCGGCCTTGGCCGTCTGGCCTGTTGCCCGCACCCGGTTCCAGGTCTGCAAACATCGGTCTAGGGCAGGGCCGACGACACCGAATATCTGCCGGTCCTCGGTCTGCGTGATCGTTTTCTCATAGGCTTTCATCTCCTCCTGGAGCTTCGCCTGCGTCTCCTCCAGCGCCGCATGCGCCTGCGCGGCTCCCTTTCCACCGTTGGTGACCAAGTCCAGCAACTCGTCATTCATCCTCACCCGCACGTTGATGGCGCGAGCGTCGATCAGGCCAGCCAAGTATTGCCCGGGGATCGAGTCCACCTGCAAACTCTGTATCCTGTCTTTCAGGCCGGCCATGCTGAGTAGCGAGGCGGTCGCCAGGATCACAGTGCACGCAACCAGAACAGCGCTGGTCGCGCCAATCTTCCTACCTACTGTCATGCTCATGTCGCAATTCCTTTACTTGTGTTCGTTCGCTGGATCACCGCCTCCAGCCCGTGGAGTTCCTGGCAGGTCAACACCTGTTCGATCTCCAGCAGGATTTTGACTGATCCCTTCACCTTGGCCATTCCCAGCAGATAATGCGTGGCCGCTCCATCGCCGAAGTCCGGCGTGTCCTCGATGTCGGCGGCCGCCAGGTTGAGCACCTCGGCCACGCCGTCCACCACGATGCCCATAAACATGGCCCCACTCTCACTCCGCACCTGCACCACGATGATGCAGGTGCGCTGCGTGTACTCCTGCTCCGGCAGGCCGAACTTGAGCCGCAGATCCACCACCGGGATCACCTTCCCGCGCAGGTTGATCACGCCCTTCACGTGGGCCGGCGTCCGCGGCACGGCAGTGATGTCTTGAACGCCCATGATCTCCCGGACCTTCAGAACCCGTATCCCGAATTCCTCGCGGCCGAGTTGAAAGACCAGATACTTGCCGCCGCGATCGTCACTCTTGACCGCCTCCCACTGTTCTTTGTCTACGATTGTCGATTCCATGATTTCCCCTTCCGAGAGCCTCATGCCCTTGCACGCTTCCGGATTTGCGAGACATTTCAGGTTGCTGGAACATTGCGCTCGCCAACGGTCGCGCCAAACTTCATATCGGATGGAGCTAAGGATGTCCACGTCTTTTTTCTATTACTGACAGGATGGGTTGTGCCAGCCTTTCAGCACTGCTGGCCAGACCATCTCCGGCCTCATATGGACGCCCGCCATCGGATTTTGCGGCGGCTGGAACGGTGAGGAGTTCACCCAGGTCCCATGGTCCAGCAGGCGAACAGACGCTGCCGCGGCAGCGCCACTACAAGGGTACTGAGGCCGAACAGATCTGGCCGGAAACGGAGCAAGGCATGGGCGTCGCCGGCGTCATCGAGGGTTCATCGCCCAAGGGCGTTGAAGGTCCTGAAGACAATGAGTGGCGGCATTCGCTACTGCGCAAGATCGTCTACAAACGGTAGTTTGCTGTCCCGGAAGCCCGTGGAAGGAGCTTGTTTTCACCCGGCGGAGGTGTCGAGAAAGTCTCGACGCGGCACGCAGGAGTGCGTGCGCCACATCGCCCACTCACAACCGGAGGCAAATCTCTCGACCGCACTACGCTAAATCGGTTTCGAGGATGAGAGGTAGATCGCGTTCAGCAAGAGCTTGAACGTGCCGAACGTCTGCCCGCGGAACTGTGGCCGGAATCCAAACAGCACCACCCTGCCCTTCCCTAAGCGGGCTTCCACCATCGCCGGGCGGCCCGCAGCGGCGCGCTCGCCGCTTAGCCAACCGCTGGCCAGAAGGTTTTGCTTCGCGTAATGAACCACGGCCCTGGCCTCGCGATCGCCCTTATTGTAGTCGCCCAGCAAAGTGAGCTCGAAGGCCTGGCCTCCGGTCGATGTGACGATCGCCTCGGCGGGCATCCCGAAACCGAGCGGGTGTGTGGGATCCACGGCGACACGCAGCAGCGACCCTGGGCAGTACCAATCGCTCGCGCCGCTGCCTGTCCGCAACGTCCCCCGCACACCGATGTCCAGCATCTCCATGAGCAGATCCGCCGCCGTATCAAACGCCACCAGCGTTCCGCCGGCGCGCACGAACTCGTCCAGCGCCTTCACGCCCTCGACGCCAATGCCGCCGGCGTGTTCTGGCCGGGGCTGGCTCTTCTCCGCCGCGCCATAGCGGCCGCCGCCGGAGCGAGTCCCGATGCGCTGGCCATGGAGAATCGACTGCGTGGTCTGCTGCGCCAGCAGGATCACGTCGTAGTTCGCCCGCAGCGAGCCATTCCTGATCTCGTCGTTGCGCAGCGCCGTGAACGGGACCTCGAAGTTGTCCAACACCCACCCGGTCCAGCCCGCATCCATGTTCGAAGTCCAGGGCGTATACAGCGCCACCCGCGGCGCCGCTATCTCCCATTTCGCGGCATCCGTCTTCGAATCGAGGAATGCTCCGTCGGCTCCCCGCCAGAGCTTTGCTCCGCCCTTCAACGTGCGGGCGAGCGCGATGAAACCGGAGTTCTGCTTGTGGTCCAAGACCGGCGCGGGCGGGGCGAGCATGCCCTCGGGGAGAAGGGCGGCGTCGAAGCTATCGTCAATCCGGTCCACCTTGACACCCATCTGGTAACTCAACGTCCAGCCGGCAATGTCGTAAGGGCGCTTGGTCGGACCCGTTTCCCCTGTGCGGATCTCCGGGTACTTCTGAGGTTCGAGCAGATCGACCAGATAGCCCCGGAACGCCTGCGCCGACTTCATCACCAATGTCCCCGCCGGGTACTGCTTGCCGCCTGCGCTGAAAGGCGATGAAGCACGTTGCACCTCGATGCCGGCCATCTGAAGCCGCCGGACCATCTCGACGGCGGCCGAGGGGTCGTGCTGATCGGGCGCGATCACATAAGCGTAGGGCTTACCCTTTTCGCCGGCTTGGATCTGCTCGCGCGCCATCGACCAAGCCTTCTTGAGGAAGTAATCGGGTTGGCTCGCGGCGAGATTGAGAATCGCCATATCGGCGGTCAGCATGTATTCCACTGCATCGCTTAGCGCCCACCGGCCGCCCTTCCAGGGCATCGGATAAAAGATGGACGGCTCCCGCGCGGGCATCCCCGACGGGAAACGGACAGGGATTTCGGAGGGCTTCACCTCATAGGGAGTCGCATAGACGTAGCCCGCCGTCTCGGTGAGGATGCCGTGCATGTTGTGGAACGCCGGCGTTGAACGCAACCCGCCATTCCACCAGCCGTCGAACGAAGTGTAGCTGACCACACCTGGCTTGTTTTCCCGCAGAAACCGTTCTTTCATCACACTGCCGATCAGGTTGACGCCCTCCATTACGGCCGGCGGAATGTTGGGATTCAGCGGCTCGGCATAGGGCGGGATGAAGATGCGCGCCGGAAACGGCGCATACTGATGCTGGTTGTAGACGATGTGCGGGAACCACTCGCGGAACAGCATCCGGCACACCGCGCGGGTCTCTTCCAGGTTCATCATGAACCAGTCGCGGTTGTTGTCGTGGCCGGAGTATTTCTGATAGAGCCACGGCAGCGGGGCGAGCTCATGCGGCGTGCCGAGGTTTTTCCTGTACCAATCGGCTGTCATCTGAAGACCGTCGGGATTGATGACTGGGACCTGCATCAATATGACGTTGTCGCGGATGCGGCGGATCTCTTCGCTATCGCTCGTGATCATCTGGTAGGCCAGGCGCGGGGCATGCTGAACCGGGGCGACCTCGGTGGCGTGCAGACCCGAATCGATCCACACGATTGCCTTTCCTTCACGCGCGAATCGCCCGGCCTCCGCCGCCGTGGCCAGTCCAAGAGCCATCTTGCGATTGATCTCTTTCCATCGGTCGAGATGCCTCAGGTTCGCCTCGGAACTGATAAAGGCGACCAGCATCGGACGGCCCTCGGAACTCCTGCCGAACTCTTCGACCCGGATGCGCCCTGACTCGGCGGCGAGCTTGCGGAAATACGCCGATACCTGGGCGTAGTCGGCCAACTTGTAGTCGTCCCCAGGGATGAAGCCGAAATGCTCCTTCGGCGGGGTCACCGCGCCCGATACGACGAGGGCCAGGAGCAGGAAGACGATCAGGAATCTGCGCGAGAGCATATATGGAACAATCGTAAGGTATGCCCGCACCATCCCGCAGAGAGTTCACTGCAGGCCTGGTCCAGATGACCTGCTCGACGGACCAGAGCGAGAACTTGGAAAAGGCCGTTGCGCGCGTCCGCGAGGCCGCCGCACAAGGCGCGCAGATCGTCTGCCTTCAGGAGTTGTTCACCTCGCAGTACTTCTGCCGCGAAGAAGACGCCCGGCTGTTCGACCTCGCCGAAACGATCCCCGGACCGTCGACCGAAACACTCGGCCGGATCGCCAGGGAACTCGGCATCGTCATCATCGCGTCGCTGTTCGAACGCCGCGCCAAGGGCCTCTACCACAACACCGCCGCCGTTCTCGGCACGGACGGCGCGCTGCTCGGCATCTACCGCAAGATGCACATCCCCGACGATCCGCTCTTCCATGAGAAGTTCTACTTCACGCCGGGCGACCTCGGATTCAAGGTGTTCGAGACGCCGTTCGCCAACATCGGCGTGTTGGTCTGTTGGGACCAGTGGTATCCCGAAGGCGCGCGCCTGACCGCATTGCAGGGCGCCGACATTTTGTTCTACCCGACGGCCATCGGCTGGCACCCGCACGAGAAGCAGCAGTACGGCCCGTCACAGCTTGACGCCTGGCGCACGATCCAGCGCAGCCATGCCATAGCGAACGGCCTCTATGTCGCCGCGGTGAATCGCGCCGGTTTCGAAGGCACTCCGGATCACGGGCTCGAGTTTTGGGGCAACTCTTTTGCGGCCGACCCATTTGGCGTCGTCGTCGCCGACGCGCCTCACCAGAACGAAGAGATCCTCATCGTGCGTTGCGACCCGGCACGCATCGAAGAGGTGCGCCGCAACTGGCCGTTCTTCCGCGACCGCCGCATCGAAGCCTATTCGGGCATCACGCGCCGGTGGGACGCGGAGTAAGCGCGATGACCATCCCGCCGGTTTACCGCATGCCCGCCGAATGGGCGCCGCACAAAGCGACATGGCTCGCCTGGCCGCATAACGAGTCGGACTGGCCCGGCAAGTTTTCGCCCATCCCGCATCTCTACGCCGAGATCGTCCGCATCCTGTCGCGCCACGAGGATGTCAACATCCTTGTCCAGGAGTTCGCCAAACGCGGAATTCGGGACTTGCTCAGGAAGGCCGGCGCATGGAACACCAACGTCCATTTGTTCGAGAAGAAGACCAACCGCGGTTGGACGCGGGATTTTCTGCCCACGTGGGTTGTCGCTCCCGGATACGCGAAGGTCGCCGTGAAGTGGCAGTTCAATGGATGGGCGAAATACAGGAACTGGCGCGCGGACGACGACGCCGGCAAGTACGTGGCCGATCTCGCTGAAACGATGATCGTCCTGCCCGATTTCGCCGGACGGCGCGTCGTGCTTGAGGGCGGCTCGATCGAAGTCAACGGATCCGGGTCGTTGTTAACAACCGAAGAGTGCCTGCTCAGCGATGTTCAGCAACGCAATCCAGGACTGGAACGCGGGCAGATCGAAGCGCTGCTCGAAGGCTGGCTCGGCGCATCGAACGTGATCTGGCTCAACTGCGGTATCGCCGGCGACGACACCCACGGCCACGTTGACGACATCGCCCGCTTCGCGTCGCGCAGCACCGTGCTCGCAGCCGTGGAAGTGGATCGCGATGATCCCAACCACGCGCCCCTGCAAGAAAACTACGACATCCTGAGCGGCGCCGTGGACGAGCGAGGCGCGAAACTGCGCGTCGTTCCGCTGCCGATGCCACGACCGGTCTACTACGGCAAGCAGCGCCTGCCGGCCTCGTACGCAAACTTCTACATCGCCAACAAGACCGTGCTCGTGCCCACGTTCCACGATCCGAACGACCGCATCGCGTTGAACATCCTCGCCGGATCGTTTCCGGACCGCGAGGTTATCGGCATCCATGCCGTGGACCTCGTTCTGGGCCTCGGCACACTGCACTGCATGACGATGCAGGAGCCGTTCTAGGGCGTCAAACGGCGTGTGCCGTTCGAGCGCGGCGATCAGCGGCGCACGAGACGCCGGTTGTCGATGTCCAGCCACGCTTTCTCTCCCGCCGCTCATGCGGCGACGAAGAACACTGCGTTGGCCTGGCGAATGACCAACGACTGAGCGGCGAGCCCGCCGTACAGCAGCAGTGGCCGAATCATAATCCAGCCTGATTTTCGAGACTCCGCCAGAGATACCAGCAGGCGATTGTCCGGTAAGGACTCCAAGGCCGGGCGATCTCTTCCATCGCCGCGGGCTTTGGCGGCGATTCCATCGCCCACGCCTTCTGGATCGCGTTCCGGATGCCGAGATCGCCGGATGGGAAGACATCCGGACGGCGCAAGGCGAACATGAGCAGCATCTGCGCGGTCCAGACCCCGACGCCCTTGACCTGCGTGAGATGCGAGATCACCTCGTCGTCGTCCATCGCTTCAAGCCGGTCAAACCGAAGCTGCCGGGCCTTGGTCTTCCCGGCGAGATCGAGCAGGTAGGCCGTCTTCTGTGTCGACAGTCCAAGCGGGCGCAGGTTCTCGGGACCAAGCGACAGGACGGCGCGAGGCGTGACGCCGGCGCGTCCACAGGCGTGTTCGAACCGGGCATAGATGGTGCGGGCCGCTTTCCCGCTCAATTGCTGGCCGACGATGCAGCGCGTCAGAGTCTTGAAGCCGGGTTCGAGGTAGACGATCCTGGGCGGTCCGCAACGCTCGATGATCCCGGCCATGACGGGACACGTCTTCTTCAGATGCGAAACGGCTTGGCGCATGGAACGTTCCGGCGTTGGGCTGCATCCACAAGTATGGCATGGTGAAGTTGATGTTCCGTTCGCTCCCCCTCGTCCTGTTCGGCCTCGCCGGACTCTCCGCGCAATCTCCGCCCAAGCAGCCGCCGGCGCCGGCCCCGGCACAGGCGCCACCGCAAGCAATGGAACAGGACCAGGTCATCCGCATCGACGTGGATCTGGTCAATATCTTTTTCAACGTCCGCACGAAGCGGGGCGCTTACGCCGGCGGCCTGAAAGCCGAGGATTTTGACGTCTATGAAGACGGCAAAAAGCAAGACATCCGCTCCTTCACGCGCGAGACCAACCAGCCGTTGACGCTGGGTCTGCTGGTCGACGTCAGCCGCAGCCAGGAGAACCTGATCGAGGTCGAGAAACGCGCCTCCTCGACCTTCTTCGCCAAAGTTCTCAAACCCAAGGACATGGCCTTTATCCTCAGCTTCGGCGCCGATGCGGAGTTGCTGCAGGACCTCACCGGAAGCCTCGCTTCACTCGAACGCGGCTTGCGCGAATTGCGCATCAACGCAGGCGTTCAGGGCATGGTCACGCCGAGCACGGTGCCGACTCCCGGAGGCCCGCGAGGAACGGTTCTCTATGATGCGGTCTGGCTGGCGGCCCGCGACAGGCTTCAGAACGAAGTGGGCCGCAAGGCGATGGTGATGATTACCGACGGCGTCGATGTCGGCAGCCGGACAAAGATCGAAGAGGCGATCGAAGCGTCGCAGAAGTCGGACGCCATCATCTTCCCCGTCCTGTATGAGGACCCGCGGTATACGTCGGCCATGTTTGGCGGGTACTCGGGCGAGGGCGCAATGAAGCGGCTCGGCAATGAAACCGGCGGCCGCGTCTTCCGCGTGGACCGCAAGAACACGCTCGACGATATCTACAAAGAGATCGAAGAAGACATGCGGACGCAGTACGCCATCAGCTACTCGTCGTCGAATGCGGCGCGCGACGGGGCATTTCGCCGGGTCGAGATCCGGCCAAAGAACAAAGACCTCAAGATCCAGGCCCGCCGCGGCTACTACGCGCTGAAGAACTGACTGAGGTGACGTTGCTGCCCGAAGCGGCCGCATGGCTTGGGATCCTGGTGTAGTGCGGTCGAGCTAACTTCAGGTGGGCGCCGTGGCGCACGTCCTCCTCCTTGGGCCTGCACCACGAAGCGCGACGCCGTCGTCCTGAGTTAACCCTTATTGGGCCTTGACTTCGAACCTACATCGCCCGGGAGCGGATTCTCTCGCGGTCCACCAGTTCGTCGAACACAGCCAGGACTTTCCGGCGGAACTCATACACCCGTTTGACGCTATCGCGGAAAGCCGTATCGTAGCCGGGGTGGGAGAGCCACTTCTCGAACATCAGACGGGGGATCTCGATGTCGCGGCGGAGTTTTTCGGCCGGCGTGCCGCGCAGAAAGAGGCCATAGAACACGGCGGCTTCCTTGTGGATAGCCTCGGGGTCGTGGTCTTCACAAATCGCGATGGACTGGAGCGCCAAGCAAAAAACCTCAATGGGTGCGAAAAATCCGAGTATAAACAGCCTGGTCCGTCTTGAGCAAGAGGCCGTTTAGCAGAGCGGATCGAAACGGCCGCAGTACGGCCGGTTTGCGGCTCGAGAACCAGGCCTACCGCATTTGATGCAACATAACGGCGGGAAGGTTTCAGGGCGCGTACCCGCTGTTTGCTAACCTCAAGTGAATGCTCCGATTCCGGGTCAGGCACGCGCTCGCAGCCGTCGTGGTGACGGCATTGGCGGGCACGGCGCTGGTGAACTATCCACAACTCGGCCTCCAGCCCGACGGGAGCTATCTGATTCCGACGGGACAACGGTTGACGCCAGCCGGCGTGCACTTCGAGGTGAGCGACCGTCCATTGGGCATGGTGCTCAGTCCCGACCGGCAGCGCTTGGCCGTCGTGACGGGCTCGAATTTCGCACCCCGCGCGCTGCACATTCTCGACGCCTCGGACGGGCGCAGGATCCATTATCAGCCCCTGGGTGATTCGTTCGCAGGCGTGGCGTTTTCGCCCGACGGGCGGCGGATCTTCGTGGGAGGCGGCAGCGCGGACAAAATCTTCTACCTGAAACAGACGGAAACGGGATATGTGGAAGAACCCGGCGTCGATCTGCCGGGCGCGGCGCCGAGCGGGTTGTCGGTGTCGAAGGACGGCGCCAAACTGTTTGTCGCGCTGAACCTGAAACACGCCGTTGCCGTGGTGGATGTGGAGAGCCGCAAGGCTACCGAAATCGCCGTTGGGATGCACCCGTATACGACGCTGGCGACTCCGGACGGCAAGAAGGTCTATGTGTCGAAC
The DNA here is from genome assembly GCA_964558355.1 of uncultured Candidatus Solibacter sp. Lineage (GTDB taxonomy): Bacteria > Acidobacteriota > Terriglobia > Bryobacterales > Bryobacteraceae > PNKE01. Next base: position 61,139 of record CAZLDN010000002.1, on the reverse strand, counting down.
TGGGCCGGGCGGCGGGCGAAGGAAGGCGACACGAAGGACGAGAACTTCGGCATCGTGGTGGATCCGCGGACAGGGATCCCGTCGTCGGGGACCGTCTCGGTGATCGATGTCGAGCAGCTGGAAGCGGTGGCCGAGATCGAGACCGGGCTGCATCCGTCGGCGCTGGCGATCAACGCCGATGGCAGCCGCCTGTACGTCGCCAACGCCAACAGCGACACGGTGTCGGTGATCGACACGGCGGAAGACAAGGTTCTGTATTCGATCGGTGTCCGGCCGGGATTGAGGTCGCCGATCGGCAGCGCTCCGAACGCCCTGTCTCTCAGCCCCGACGGCAAGACGCTGTTTGTGGCCAACGGCGCCAACAACGCAGTCGGCGTCGTGGATCTTGCCGGGCATCCGCCGAGGTTGCGTGGCTACATTCCTGCAGGCTGGTACCCCACAGCCGTCGCGGCAACCGGGGACGGACTGAAACTGTGGGTGGCGAGCGGCTATGGATTCGGCTCGATCAAGCCGTTGGCGGCGGGCAAGACGGGCCGCAGTTACCGGGACCGGGCGGGGGTGGTGTCGCTGGTCGAAATCCCGGGAGCCGAACGGTTGAAGACGATGACCCAACAGGTGCTGGCCAACAACCGGCTGGTGTCAGGCGGGGTGGAGCGGAGCTCGAAACACCCTGTTCCCATGGGCGCCGGCGAGTCCTCGCCGATCAAGCACATCTTCTACATCATCAAGGAGAACCGGACTTACGACCAGCTTTTCGGCGACCTGCCGCAGGGCAACGGCGACCCTTCACTGGTCCAGTTCGGCCGCGAGGTTTCGCCGAACCATCACGCCCTGGCCGAGCAGTTCGTCCTGCTGGATAATTTTTACACCCCTGCCGACCAAAGCGCCTTGGGCCACCGCTGGTGTACCCAAGGCTATGCCAGCGACTGGATTTTCAAGTATGGCAACGGGCGCAACGACGCGAATCCAATGCTCTATGCGCCGAACGATTTCCTGTGGGATGTGGCGAAGGCGGGCGGGCGCACGGTGCGCAGCTATGGCGAGCGCGGGACGAACACGATCACGCCGCCAACGGCGACGTTCATGGATATTTTCAACGGCTGGAAGTCGGGCCGGATGACGGTGCGGATCAAGCCGCGGACGTTCATCGCCGGCCTGAAGGACATCTACCATCCCGACTACCCGGCGTTTGGCGGCAAGATCCCCGACCAGTACCGCGCGGACATCTTTCTGCGGGAATTCGGCGAATTCGTCAAAGAGGGCAACCTCCCTGAACTCGTCATCATCCTGCTGCCGAACGATCATACGAATGGGACGTCGCCCGGGTTGCCGACACCGCGCGCCTCGGTGGCCGATAACGACCTGGCGCTGGGCCGGATCGTCGAAGGGATCTCCAAAAGCCGGTATTGGAAGGACTCGGCGATCTTCGTGGTCGAGGACGACGCGCAGAACGGCGTGGATCATGTCGCCGGCCACCGCACCATCGCGCTGATGGTTAGCCCGTGGGTGAAGCGCAAGACGGTGGACAGCCGCTTCTACACGACCATCAACCTGTACCGGACGATCCTCCAGATCTTCGGACTGCCGCCACAGAATCAATTTGACCTGGCGGCCGAGCCGATGTTCCCGGTGTTCGCCGATCAAGCCGACACGGCGCCGTATACGGCGCTGCCGAACCAGATTCCGCTGGATGAGTTGAACCCGCCGTTGAAGGGGCTCAAGGGCAAGGCGCTTGAGGACGCGCAGGCCTCGATGCGGATGAACTTCTCCGAGCCGGATGCAGCGCCGGAGGAGATCCTGAACCGGGTGGTGTGGCGGTCGACGATGGGGATGAAGCGGCCGTATCCGGGGCGGTAGAGCTAATTCACAAGCGCATTGAAGAGAAGCTTGAGCGTGAGGTAGCTCTGGGCTCGGTATTGCGGCCGGAAGCCGAACAGGATGGCCTTGCCTTTTCCCATTGGGGCTTCCACCAGGGCGGACTTGGCGGCGATGAACTTTTCGCCCAGGAGCCAGCCCGAGGCCAGGACGCCGGAAGGGGCGTAGCGGGCGATGGAGCGGATGCCGGGCGTCGATGGGTCGAAGGCAGGGCCGGACTCCATCCACACCGTGAACTCGCGCGGCATACCTAGGGTGAGCGGCGACGCGCCTTCCAGTTGCACCTTGAGCAGAGAGCCGGGGCAATAGAAGTCGCGGCTGGGGACGCCGCCGAGGACGTCTTTGACCGCTACGCCGAGGTGCTGGATTGCATAGCCGGTCGAGTCGTTCAGGAAGACTAGTTTGCCACCGTCCTCGGCGAATTCCTTGAGGGCCGCTGCGCCTTCGGGTCCAAGACCGCCCAGGTATTCGGCGGGCATTGCGCCCTGGCGGTAGCCGTTCTGAATGGAGGCGGCGGGCTGGTCAGGGAAGACGATGACGTCGAAGTCGTCGCGAAGGCGGCCCTGGCGGATGCGGGCGTTGCCGGGGCTCGAGTAGTCCCATCCGAATTGCTCGAGGATCCAGCGGGTCCAACCTTCGTCCATGCTCGGGATGAAGCCGCGGTAGAGGCCGACACGCGGCTTGCGCAGAGGCGTGAAACTGGCCTGAGCGCGGCCGATGGAGAACGCGCCCGTCGTGAGATTGCGGTAGACCCGGCGGCCGGATTTCCAGGCGGCGTTGACATCGCGCCAGGAGGTCGAATCCGACGCGGCAAGCGTGGCGGGCGCGGCTGAAGGCGAAGTGAAGGCGAAGCCGCGGGCTGGTTCGGTGCGCGCGCCAAGTTCCGAGTCGATTTGATCGACCTCGACGCCCATCAGCAACGGCAAGGTATGAGCGGTGACGTCATAGGGACGCTTGGGCGGACCGCCGGGATAGAGCCGCAAATCAGGGTAATCCTGTTTCTCGAGAAGCGTCTTGGCGAAGGACGAAAACGGCTGGGTCATTCGGACGACATAGGAACCCGCCGGGTAGGACTTGCCCTGGGCGGTGAAGGGTTCCGTGGCGCGTTCGATCTCGACCGCGCCGAATTCGAGGGTCTCAAGGAGTTTCCTGGCTGCGCCAGGGTCGTCCTGCGAAGCGGGAACGACGAAGGCGGAGGGCGACGTGCGAGCGGCAGCGCGGCCAAGCATCGTGTGGAAGTTGCGCAGGAACGGCTCGCGGCGGTTGGCGGCGGTGGTGAGCAGCGATTGGATGGCGACGAGTTGGTCATCGACGATGTTGCGTAGCGTCCATGTCCCGCCCTGCCAGGGCTCGATATGGTTCCAGGTGCGTTCGCGCGCGCTGTAGCCGAGCGAAGAGGTGGAAAGCTGATCAGGCTTGAGAGTGACGGGGGTGGCGATGCGGACGCTGGCCGATTCGGACAGGATACGAATGCCGCCATGGTAGCTCTGATAGTGGCGCGCGGGGGTCCAGAAGTCGTACATGGCGTTGACCGCCACGCCTTGGCGGCCTGACGCGGTGAGGTCGGCCGCCATGGCCGTACCGAGCAGATTCGCCTGCTGGATGATAAGCGGATCGACATTGGGTTCGATGGGATCCATGAACGGCGGCACCCAGATGCGGGCGGCGGTCATGCCCATCTGGTGGAGGTCGTAGACGATCTGCGGGTGCCAGCGGTTGTGAAGTTGGGTGACGATGGCGCGCGTCTCGGCCTGCGAGAAGATGTACCAGTCGCGGTTGTTGTCGTGGCCGACATACTTCTGATACAACTCCGGCGGCGACGTGCCTTCGTAGGGTGTGCCGAGGGTCTTGCGGTACCAGGCGCCGACGATATCGAGGCCGTCGGGATTGATCGACGGAGCGAGGATGACGATCGTGTTGTCGAGAATCGCGCGGACGGCGGGGTCGCCGGATGTTGCCATGCGATGCGCGAATTCAATCGCCGCGTGAGAACTGGCGACTTCGGTGGCGTGGATCGAGCAAGTGATCAGGACGATCGTCTTGCCCTGGGCGATCAACCTGGCGGCATCGGCCGGAGAGGTCTTGCGTGGATCGGCGAGACGCTTCTGGATCTGGCGGTAGTGCTCCAGGCGGTTGAGCGTCGAAGGCGCGCCGATGAAGGCGGCGATGAGCGGACGGCCCTCGGTGGACTTGCCGAACTCTGTCACCTGAACGCGGTCGCTGGCGGCATCGAGTTGTTTGAAGTAATCGACCACCTTCGACCATTCGAGCGTCGACTTGTCCGCGCCCATCTGATGGCCGAAGAACCGATCGGGCGCAGCAGGCGCGGCCGCGAGCAGCGCGGCCGCGGCAAGAAATAGAAGCGTTCTCTTCATGATTCCCTGGTTCTCCGATTCGCGAATATGGTGAGGTCATGCGGCACAACCACTCGTTTGAGAGTCGTGCCTGGCTGATTGGGAGAGGGCGGGCTGAAGCCCTTCGCAGGCTGAAGCCCGCCCCACCGGGCGCTAGGGGCGGGCAAGTTCACGCCACAGGGCGCTGTAGTAGCGCATGAAGCGTTCGGGCTCCTGGCTTTCAGCGGCTTCCATGAGCGTATAGCGGTCGTACTTTGTGGCGCGCATGAACTGGAAGAGTTCACGCCAGGGATAGGCAGGGTTGGCCAGTTCGTTGATGTGGCAGCTCTTGATCCAGGGCCGCAGCAGTTCGAAGCTCTGCCTGACGCTGCCGTTCACGACATCGGTGGGATTCGAGTTCCAGCAGAGGCCGACCGAGGGGTGGTTGGCCTGTTTCATGATGGCGGCGCAAACCGTGGGGACCTGCGTGTCGCGGCCATGAACCTCGACCCAGATCTCGATGCCACGGACCTGGGCGTAGTCGCCGCACTCCTTCAAAGCCAGGCCGATATTGGCGATCGTCTGCTCTCGCGGGACATTGGGCGGGAAGCCGTTGGGACGGACCTTGACGCCCATTGCGCCGGTATCCTTGGCCAGATCGACCCAGGTCTTGGTCTCTTCGATGTTCTTGCGCCGCACGGCTGGGTCGGCGGAATGGTACTCGCATGTCGAGCCGAAGCTGACGAGCTTGATCTTGCTCTGGGCGAAACGCTCCTTCACCTTCTGACGTTCGGCGACGCCAAGCGAAGGCTCGACGCCGTGCTTGTGCGTGGTGCGGAGTTCGACGCCGGAGAAGCCGGCCTGTTCGAGTTTCGTGATGACCGTCTCGAGGTCCCAATCCTTTAATACGTTATATGTGACTGCGCCGAGCTTCATGGCTGACTCCTTAATAACGATCAGTCGCCGGAAAATTCCGCCTCCGGCAAGGGCGTAAGATCGTGGCCTTCCCACTTGGCGACGACAGCGGTGGCCAGGCAGTTGCCAAGCAGGTTGACCGACGTGCGCGCCATGTCCATCAGGGTATCAACTCCAAGCAGCAACGCGACGCCTTCCATTGGCAGGTTGAAAGTGGTGAGGGTGCCGGCCAGGATGACGAGGGCCGCGCGAGGGACCGAGGCGACGCCCTTGGAAGTGAGCATCAGAGTCAGCATCATCATGAGCTGTTCGCCCATCGACATGTCAAGGCCCGCAGCCTGGGCGACGAAGACGGAGGCAAGCGAAAGATATAGCGTGGTGCCGTCGAGGTTAAACGAGTAGCCGGTCGGCAGGACGAAGCTGACGATATGACGCGGTACGCCGAACCTCTCCATGTTTTGCATTGCGAGCGGAAACGCGGCCTCGCTGGATGCGGTCGAGAAGGCAAGGAAGTAAGGTTCGCGGGCGGCATTCCAGAAGCGTCTGGCCGGGATTCTGAAGATCAGAATGACCGCGCCGAACACGCACACCACGAAGACGATAAGCGCGGCATACAGCGTCAGAATCAGTTTCCCCAATCCGATGAGGACGACAATTCCCTTCGATCCCACCACAGCGCCGATGGCCGCGCCGACGCCGATTGGAGCGAAGTACATCACATACTTCGTGTATTGGAACATCACGTCGCCAAGCGACCGGCAGAAATCGACAATCGGCTTGGCCTTGTCGCCGATGGCGATCGCGGCCGTGCCGAAGATGAAGCAGAACACGACCAGTTGCAGAACTTCATTCTTCGCCATGGCCTCGATGATCGACACGGGAAAAGTGTGTTCAAGCATCATCGTCAGGCTGGGTTTGACCTGAGGCAGTCCGGTATCGGAGGAGCGTTCCAAAGCCACGCCAACGCCAGGTTTGACGAAATTGACGGCGAACAGTCCGAGAAACAGGGCGACGGTGGTGACGATCTCGAAATAGATGATCGCCTTCAACCCGATGCGGCCCATCGTCTTGGCCGAACCGCTGCCGGCGATGCCGCCGACGAGTGTGGCAAAAAGCAGCGGCGCGATGATGGACTTGATCAGGCGCAGGAATACGTTGCTGAGCGGAGTCAGGTTCTTGCCCACCTCAGGGAAGAAATGGCCGATGGCGATGCCCAGCGCCATGGCGATGAAGATCCACTGGGTCAGGGAGATTTTCTTGAGAACTCTCAACGTTCGCCCCATTTGAGTTTTTGCCTCAACACGTCGAAGAACAGCATTCGAGGCGGGCGGATCAGGCTGAGAGAATGGCGGGAGCTGCGGCAGATGACTCGGTCCTGTTCCTTCATCGGCTCGCCGACCTGCCCGTCGATGGTCAGGTAAGCGTCGCCGTCGAGAGCGAGGTTGAGGATTTGAATGACGCTGGAATCCGAAACGATCACGGGCCGGTTGGTCAGCGTGTGCGGGCAGATGGGCGTGATGCAGAGCGCACCGACTGACGGGAAGACAATGGGACCGCCGGCGGAGAGGGAATAGGCGGTCGAGCCGGTGGGCGTGGCGACGATGAGTCCGTCGGCCTTGTAGCGGCAGACGAAGTGGGCATCGACATTGCAAACCAGGTCAATCATGCGGGCGATGTGGGCCTTGGTGATGACGACGTCGTTTAACGCCTCATAGCGGGCGACCAGTTCCCCGCCCCGGTGCAGCTCGCAACTCAACATGCGGCGCTTGGCGATGCGATGTTCGTTATGCAGGGCGCGTTCGAGTTCGGGGAAAAGTTCGTCGGTGGAGATGGCGGTGAGGAAGCCGAGTCCGCCAAGGTTGACCGCCAGCAGCGGCGTTTCGGCCTCGTTGCCGCCGATCGCGCGGGCTGCGCTGAGCAGAGTCCCGTCGCCGCCCAGGACGATGACGAGCTGGCATCCCTGCGGCACATCGTCGCGCGGCAGGCCGTCGGCGCGGCCGGCATAGGCGGCCGTCACCGTATCGACGCGCACGCCGATGCCGCGCGCTTCGAGCCACGTGAGTAGCGCCGGGACCAGCGTGCGCCCTTCACGCGCGTCAGGTTTGGAGATGACTCCGACTGTGCGGATCGAATCCATAAAGTAGGTATTCTATGTTGCCTTCGGCTCCGGCGATAGGGCTTTCCATCAAACGCGTTTCGAAACCGAGGCCGGTTACCGCGGCTTGCACACGATCGCAGGCGGCTTGGCGGACCGCCGCATCTCGAACTATGCCACCCTTGCCGACCTCTCCGCGCCGCGCTTCGAACTGCGGTTTCACCAAGATGACCATGCGGCGGGCCGGCGCCAACAGGGCGGCGACAGCGGGAATGACGAGTGTAACACTGATGAAGCTGACGTCACAGCAAGCGAAACCGGCCGGCTCGCCGATCAGCGATGGTTTCAGATAGCGGGCGTTCACGCTTTCGTGCAACACGACGCGCGGGTCGGTGCGGAGCTTCCAATGGAGTTGGCCGCGGCCGACATCGACGGCATGAACACGGGCCGCACCGCGTTGCAGGAGACAGTCGGTAAATCCGCCGGTCGATGCGCCGATATCGGCGCAGACCAGGCCGGTGACGTCGATACCGAAACCGTCCAGCGCGCCGGCCAACTTGTAGCCGCCGCGGCTGACGTAGGGCAACTGTTCGAGGAGTTCGACGGGCGAGTCATCGGCCACTGGCGCTCCGGCCTTGTCCACCCGCTGGCCGGAGACCATCACTTGTCCGGCCAGGATCAGCGCCTTGGCCTTCTCGCGGCTCTCGACCATTCCGCGGTCGAGCAGCAGTTGGTCCAGGCGGCGCCGGGGCGGCTTCATGGGTTCACTTCGAGCGGTCGACGATGAGGTCGGCCAGTTCGTGGAGGCGGCGGGCATTGGCGCCGAAACCGTCGATGCAGGCGTGCGCCGAGACGCGCTCGCGTTCGGCCATCTGGCGCGACGCCTCGATGCCGTAAACCGCCGGGAAGGTGATCTTCTGCTGCTCGGCGTCCTTGCCCGCCGTCTTGCCAAGTTGTTCCGAAGTCTGCAGGACGTCCAGGAGGTCGTCGACGATCTGGAAAGCCAGGCCGATGTGCTCTCCGTAACGGCTCAGCGCATCGAGTTGCGGATCGGTGGCTGCGGCGTGGATCGCGCCCATGCGGACGCTGGCCCTGAGCAAAGCGCCGGTCTTGGCGCGGTGAATGCGTTCGAGCAGTTCGGCGGTGGGCGTCTGGCGTTCGCCTTCGATGTCGTGAACCTGCCCGGCGATCATGCCGCCGACCGTCCCCGACGCCACGGCCAGCTCATGGACCAGACGCGCATCGCCAATCGAACCCAACACGACAAAGGCATGGGTCAGCAGCGCGTCGCCGGCAAGAATCGCCATCGCTTCGCCAAAGACCTTGTGGCTCGCCGGACGGCCGCGCCGCAGGTCGTCGTTATCGAGAGCCGGCAGATCGTCGTGGATGAGCGAGTAGGTGTGGATCATCTCGAGCGAACAGGCGACATCCACGATGCGCCCCGGTTCGCCGCCGCTCACCGCCCGCGCCGCTTCGATGCACAGGACCGGCCGGATGCGCTTGCCGCCCGCGAAGAGGCTGTAGCGCATGGCATTGTGAATGGTCTCGGGCGGTTCAGTGGCACCGGGGACGAGACGGTCCAGTGCGGCGTCGACGAGGCGGCTGCACTGTTCCAGGTACTCGCCGATGGAGACGGTAGCCGCGCTCATTCGTCCTCCGGCGCAAACGGCGCGGGGGTGTCCACGCCGGCCTCCCGCATCAGGATTTCCACCCGCGCTTCGGCTTCAATGAGGCGTTTCCGGCAGGCGGCGCTCAGCCGCATCCCCTCTTCGAAAAGCTTGATGGACTCGTCGAGGGACTCGTCGCCGGCCTCCAACTGTTTCACAATGGCTTCGAGCGCGTCGAGACTCTCTTCGATTCCGGGTTGTGGTTTGTTCGGTGCGCCAGCGGGCTGTTTTGCCATGAGACTATTTTACCTGCTGGTCCCGCAGGGGGCATCAGTCCGGTCGGACCGCCTCAGGCCGCAGGCTCCTGTTTCACGGCCTTCCGGCAGCGATCAAAGAGCGCCAGCAACGCCTCGGCGTACTCCTCCGGCGTCTTCGTGTTCTTACCGGAAAAACCCACCGCTCCCTGGCCCTTACCGTATCCGGTCTCGGTGGCGATGAACTTCATGAGATCGAGCGCGACCTCGTCGGCGCTCTTGCCCGCCCGCGCGGCTTGGGTCTTTTCGATTTCATCCATGCTGACTGAATACCTCCATCCACAATCGACTCGCCCGATGTTTCCGGGCGGCGAGCTTTGGCCCGGGATTCCAGATTATCCTAATGAGCAGATGCCTGTGAACGCCACGCGTTTTCTCCGTAAGATGCGGGGCGGCGCGCAGGCACACCTGCTGGCCACCGACGACCAGTCCAAACCGCCCTTCTTCGTCACCAAGTTCACGGGCAATCCACAACACAGCCGCATCCTTGTCAACGAGTGGATCGCAGCGCGGCTGCTCAAGCACCTGAGGGTCGCTGCTCCGGACACGGCCGTCGTCAACGTCTCCGAGGAGTTCCTCCGCCGCAACGAAGATGTCCATTTCCAGTTCGGCACGGGCCGCCGGCCGGTGGACCCAGGCTGGCATCTCGGCTCGCGCTTCCCAGGCAACCCCGACACCGAGGCCGTTTACGACTTTCTTCCCGACGCGCTGCTCGCCCAGGTGGTCAACGTCGCCGACTTTCGCGGGGCGCTGGTTTTCGACAAATGGGTGAGCAACTCCGACGCCCGGCAGGCCATCTTTTTCCGGCGCAAGATCCGCGAGTGGCTCGACGGTCCCCTCGCCGGTCATGATGTCGCACCCCAGCAGAAGGGCTTCATCGCCCAGATGGTCGACCATGGCTACGCCTTCGACGGGCCACATTGGGAGTTTGCCGACTCGCCGTTGCAGGGCATTTACATGCGGCCTGGCGTGTATGCGGGCGTCCGCTCGCTGGAAGACTTTCAGCCGTGGCTGGACTGGGTCCGCCACTTCCCCGAGTCCGTCATCGATGCCGCCTACCGCGAGCTTCCCCGCAATTGGATCGAGGGCGGCGAAGCCGAAATTGAACGCCTGCTCGCCCGGCTGATCGAGCGGCGCGCGCGCGTGGCCGACCTGGTTTTGGCGACGGTCAAGATCCGTTCAAAGAGCTTCCCCGACTGGCTTGGGTAGAATAGACACAGTGATTCACTCGAAGCTGCTTTACAACCACTCGATCCGCCAGTCGAGCGAGCCGTTTCTTTCGCCCGGACAGGTGGGATTAATGAACGGGTGGGGGGTGTTTTCGACCATCAAGGTGGTCGACGGCGTGCTTTTCGCTTTCGCCCGGCATTGGGCGCGCATGAGGCGCGACGCCGAGATGATGCGCGTCATGTTTCCCTGGTCCCCCGACGAACTCGAAGAGTCGCTGCTCCGTCTCGTCGAGGCGAACGAGGCGTGGAACTCGACGCTGCGAGTCACCATCTGCCGCAACCGGGGCACCATGTGGGCCGGCCCCATCCCCGCCACCGAGATTGACCTGTTTGCATTTACCGCCGATCGCGGTGACTGGGGCAGCGCGGTCAAACTCGGCATCGTTCCGCAAGCCCGCCACTCGGCCAACCGGTTTGCGGGCACCAAAGTCATGTCCTGGGCCATGAACCTGATCTGGTACGAGGAGGCCCACGCCGCCGGTCTCGACGAAGTTGTGCTGCTGAACGAGCGGGACGAGGTCAGCGAACTGACCTCCGCCAACCTCTTTGCCGCCTTTGGCAGCGAAGTTCGCACACCGCCGTTGAAATCGTCAGGCTGCCTTCCGGGAGTGACGCGCCAACTCCTGCTGGAACAGATCAGGGTCGAAGGGATCGAGGTGAACGAGGCCGTCCTGACCTTGGACGATCTCATCAAAGCCGACGGGCTCTTCATTGGTTCTTCGACGCGCGACCTGCTCCCCGTGGCCTCCATCGAGGGCCTTTCGATTGGTCACTGCGATGAAATGCGGATGCGGCTGCTGGCTGCCTATCAGGCCTATGAAGGGGAGTACATCGCCTCCGCTTCCCACCGCGCCAACCGTCCGGCGCGCGCATGAGACCTCGGCGCCGGCCACATTCCCAGGATTAGGACACCGGTGTGTCGTATCATGGGCGGGCAGTGAGCAGTCGAGTCATATGGTGACAAGGTTCAAGAGACTTCCTGAGTCCACTTGTCCGAAGTGCGGCTCGACTGACGTCCGTCCGGCCCGCGACCGGAGTCTCCTGGATCAAATCTCCAGCGTCTTGGGATTCCAGGCAGCCCGGTGCAACGACTGCGCCCACAGATTCCTCGCGCGGCCCTTTGGATTTCTGAAGGCCCGGTGGGCGAAGTGCCCCCGCTGCTACCGGATGGATCTGTCAACGTGGGATCCGAAGTACTACCGCGTTTCAGCCTGGACATCGATGAGGATCTTCCTCGGCGCAAACCGTTGGCGCTGCGAAGCCTGCCGCTGCAATTTCGTCAGTTTTCGCCCGAGGCATCGGAAGTACACGCGACCGGAAGCCCGCCCCGACGAGGAATAGTCCAGACGGGCGCCCCAAAAAGAGAATTGCCGGCGGAGCGCCTGAGCCTGCGCCACGCCGGCAAAGAAAAATGGTTCCAAGTGACCTTTCGGTTCAGCTTGCTCTCCAGCCTGCATGCCTGGCCTGAGCACGGCATCCAGGATCGGCGGCCATCATCACACCGGACTCTGCACGACGGGTATTTCTCCCGCTGCGCTTCATCACCCGGTGGAGCGGAGCGCGCCCCATCCTGAACGAAGCCGGAACCTGGAAGCAACCTTTCACTCGCCCACAGCGACCACGCCATTACTGGCATTGCCACAGCGGGGTCAACACTCCCGCTCTACTTCCAGTGCTCCACATCGCCCTTCGGCTGAGATTCGTTCGACCCGAGCCTCCCAGACTGCCATTCTCGATTACGGCGTGTCTGATCAACAACTCGATGCCCGTTACCTCAACGTCCGGACCACGCATCCGCAGGTTGATTCAGCCGTCGCTCCCCTCTGGGAAATTCCCTCGGGATCAAAGCACCCGGCCAAGCCTTCCTACGGTTGGCTTGCCTTCCAGTCCGCCCGATCTCCCTTCGCTCCCTCTCAGTAGGCCAATGTAATCAGCCTTGCTGAAAGATCATCGTTCTGGGTCCGCTACGTTCCTTCCGGCTCGCTGTTCCTAAAACCTCTTGGAACCAACCTCAGTCTGCTCCAAGTCGTTCCGGGTGTCAACAAAAAAGCGACGCCGGCAGCCGCTTTCTCACGATTTTTATTTGCTTTGTAATCATGACGTTGCAAGAGTTACCTTGTGTATTACTTGTGCATAAAACGTGAACGGCGATTCCTGTTTTGGCCCCCCGCCCCGTCGTCTGCGCTATTCTGGGCCCGGAAGGGCTACAACCCTTGTTTTGGCGATGAACCACCTGCCTAAGACGCTGATTTGGGCTGGCGCGGCCCTGGTAGCGGCTGGGATTCTCCTCCATTTCGCCGGTCGGCTGCCCTTCCGCCTTGGCCGGCTCCCCGGCGACCTGGTCATCCGCTGCAAACACGGCACACTCCACCTTCCGCTTGCCACTTGCCTGCTTTTGAGCGTGATCCTGTCGCTCGCCGCCGCCCTGTTTAGAAAGAGATAGGGCGCACCGCCTCAGCGCACCGCGCCGATCTTCTCCAGCGGCCAGTAGACGAACACGGCCTTGCCGTAGATGGCCGCGGCTGGCACCGGGCCCCAGTTGCGCGAGTCGTTCGAGGAGTTCCTATGGTCCCCCAGCACGAAATAGGCGCCTTCGGGCACGCTCACTGGCGGCAGCGACGTCCTGTCGCGGAACTCGGGCCCTACATACGGCTCGTCGATCACCCGGCCGTTGACCACTACATCGCCCTGCCGCAACTCCACCGTGTCGCCCGGCAAACCGATGACGCGCTTGATGTAGGACTTCGACGGGTCGCCCGGATACCAGAACACAACCGTATCCCCTCGATTGACTGGCGAGATTCCGAAGCGGTAGACGAACTTGTTGATGAAGACACGCTCCTGGTCAAGCAAAGCGGGCATCATCGAGGTGCCTTCCACCTTCACAGGCTGAAAGAGGAAGAGAATGACAACCAGAGCGATGATGACCGACAGGACCAGGTCGCGCGCCCAGTATCCGAAGTCGCGCAACATCTGTTAGCCAATGTTAGCCAAGATCGGACCACGCCCGCCGAACCGGCCGTTATTTCGCCGCACTCAAGCCTAGCAGCGCCCGGATCTCCTTCATCGGCAGCGCCCCGGATTTCAACACCCGCTCATGGAACACGGAAGCCGAAAAAGATGCGCCCTCCTTCGCCTGAACGTCGGCGCGAAGCTGCTTCCACTCCTTATAGCCGGCGTAGTAGGCCGGCAACTGGCAGACGCTCAACTGCGCCCGCTGCCACTTGGCCACCGCCTCCTCGCGTTCCTGGAACGTCTTGGCCGTCATCAACTCCAGCGCCTCGTCGCGCGTCATGTTGCCGGTGTGCAGCCGGATATCGAGGATTGTGTTGGCGATCGCCCGCAGCAGTTGCTTGAGAAAGGTCATCCGCATCTCAGGCGTGTTGCCGCGGTAGCCCGCTTCGAGCATCATATCGGTCGCGTAGACCGCCCAACCCTCCACATACACGCCGCTGCCGAAAATTGACCTGAGCAATCGCCTCGGCGCAGGCTCAACCGACGCGGCATACTCGAACTGCACATAGTGGCCGGGGATGGCCTCGTGGATTGTCAGGATGCGCAGACCATATTCGTTGTACTCCCGCAGCTTCGATTCGACGCGCTCTTTCGGCCAGGATGCCGGGATTGGCGTCAACCAGTAGAACGCCCCCAGTTGCGGTTCGAGCGGTGGCGCCGGGTTGAAGCCGCCCACGGCGTAAATCCCGCGCATGAACGCGGGCGTCTCGATCAGCTTCAAATTGTCCCTCGTGGGAGGAGCGACCAGCTTGGCCGAATTGGCGGCCAGAAACGATCGAGTCTCATCGAGGGTCTTCTGGGCCTCGCCGAAATATGCCTCGCGCGAGACATGCTTCCGCGCCAGTTTGTCCATCACTTCGCCGACGATCAAGTTCAGATCAACCGGATCCCGATGCGCCGGGTAGAACTTCTTGTGCAGCGGCAGCGACAGTTCGAACATCCGCTTCCGGACAGCCTTGAGGTCGGCTTCAGCCTCGGCCAGCGCCGCTTCCGGCGTGCGGGTTCCGCCCATGGCCAGCTGGAACTTGGCCTTGTAGAGTTCCGCGCCCAGCCGCCAGGCCTCTTCGCCTTCGTCCTTCAGTGCGCTGATATGGCCGTTCAAACCGGTGAGCGCGTCAATGGCCGTCTTGGCCGCCTCTTCGTACTCCGCCTTCAATTCCGCCGGCACGCCTGCCAGCAGCGGACCGTTAATCAGCGCGATGTTGCCGCCGTTTTCTTCTATCGCCACCCGCTTCCACACCGGCGGGGCCGATTTGAGATTCGCCTTCGCCGCTTCGACAAAAGAGGGCGTCGCCTTCAGCCGCCCAATGATGTGGCGGTAGCGCTCCGCCGCAGGGGCATACTCGACCGAATATGGAGTGAACAGGGCATTTCCAACGAGTTCGACATAGACCGTCGGGTTCCGCTGCCAGTTCTTGATCTTCTCCAGTTCCAGCAGCGCCAGTTCGGCCTGCGACCTCATCAACTCGAGGTCGGCGCGCGATTCGGCGTCCAACGACTCGACGTTGATCCCGCCGAGCGTCTTCCGCCAATCGCTCCAGTGTTTGCGCTGGCGATCCATGCCAGCCGCCGAGTAATCGTCAAGCTGGGTGTCGAGCAACTGCCCGCCGTGCTTGTGATAGCCCACCGACGTCGCCGTCACTGGAGACAACGCGAGCGTGGACTGAACGAAGTCGCGGGTCAACGCGCCAAAGTCCGTGGGGGCCTTCGATGAGTTGCAGGAGGAGAGATTCAAGGTAAGTACGACAGCCGCCAAGGCGAGCAAGGAGCGTGACATCGAAGATGAGTTTAGCAGCCGGCCAGGCCTGGCAGCGCCGCGCCATGGCATCGGACCAAGCCTCTTGCAGTCGCTGCCGCATTTCCCCATCCACCGGATCGGCCCCAGATTCGTCTTGCTTTGCAACTCACTTGCATGTATTATCAAACAGGACCGCAATATGCGGCTTCCATTGACCGGACTCATCCAACGGAGAATACTGCGTGCGGACATCACTCCTTCCATTGCTTTCCATCTT
Source organism: uncultured Candidatus Solibacter sp. (assembly GCA_964558355.1). Lineage (GTDB taxonomy): Bacteria > Acidobacteriota > Terriglobia > Bryobacterales > Bryobacteraceae > PNKE01. Next base: position 45,741 of record CAZLDN010000002.1, on the reverse strand, counting down.
CGCTCTAGCCCTGGAGCCCCATTCTTTAATGGCCCAAACGCAAACTGGATACTCGCTCAGCGGCAGAGTCGTCGACGGCAGCGGCGCCGGCGTACCGGGCGCCACCGTGATGGCCACCGCTTTGACCGGCTCCTGGCGGGCCTCGACGGAGAGCCAGTTTGCAGGTGGTTTTCAACTGTCTCTGCCTTCTAGCGGGCATTACCTGGTATCCGCCACCCGTGCCGGCTTCGCGCATCAGAAGGTGAGATTCAAGGCTGGGAACGGTCATCCGGATGAACTGATCATCGAACTCCGTCCCGCCGTGTTGGCACAGCATGTGCTCGTCGCCTCGAACCTGATAGCCGCCACGCCGGAGATCGTCAGCCGCACGCCCGGTTCGGTCGAGGTCATCGAACCGTCGGCTCTCAACCAGGCGCGGGTCTTCAGCTTCGACGAGGCGCTTCGCAAGGTTTCCGGGTTGAACACACGGCTTGAGGAAGGCTTCAGCCTCCGTCCGAACATCGGCATCAGAGGCCTCGACCCCACCCGCAGCCGCAACGTCCTGCTCCTGGAGGACGGAGTCCCGCTGGCCTATGCCCCTTATGGCGACAACGCTTCGTATTACCACCCGCCGGTGGACCGTTATGAATCGATCGAAGTCGTCAAGGGATCGGGCCAGATCCTGTGGGGACCGCGCACCGTCGGCGGCGTTCTGAACTATGTCACGCCAGCCGCGCCAGATAAGCCTCGCGGCTCGTTGAGCCTGACCGGCGGCAGCCGCGACTACTTCAACGGGCGCCTCCGTTACGGCGGCACGTGGGGGGTCACGGGAATCTTGCTCGACGCCGCCCGCAAGCAGGGCGAAGGATCCCGCGGCAACATCCGCAGCGGGTTGAATGACGTCAACTTCAAGATCCTCCGTCCGCTCGGCGACCGCCAGGCTCTGGCCCTGAAGTTGAACTACTACGGCGAGGACTCGCGGCTCACCTACAGCGGCCTGCGCCTCGCTGAATGGACCGGCGCGCCCCGGTCCAACCCATTTCGCAACGACAGTTTCGAAGGAGACCGCTTCGGCGGCGCCGTCACACACACCGCATCGCTCACGCCGAATGCGATCCTGAACACCAACGTCTACGGTTCGTTCTTCAAGCGCGACTGGTGGAGGCAGTCTTCGAATTCCAACCAGAGACCAAACGACTCGTCCGATCCGGCCTGCGGCGGCATGACCAACTTGCATACCAATTGCGGAAACGAAGGCCGCCTCCGCCAGTACTCCACTTGGGGCGCCGATCCGAAGATCCGCCTTCCTCACCAATTGTTCGGCGTTCGAAGCGAACTCGACTTCGGTGTCCGCGCTCATTTTGAAGTCCAGGAACGCATCCAGAAGAACGGCGATTCCCCGCTCGCCCGTGACGGCCGCGTGGTCGAGGACAATCAGCGCGCCACCCAGGGCTATTCCACGTTTGCTCAGAACCGGTTCATCTTCGGGGCTTTCACCCTGACGCCCGGCCTGCGCATTGAGCACGTCCGGTACGACCGTACGAATCGAGTGTTCAACGGCGGCCAGGGCGCCTATGGCAAGGCGAGCCTGACGCAACTGATCCCTGGCATCGGGGGGGCGTGGAATCCGAATCAGTCCATCACTGTCTTCGCGGGCGTCCACCGCGGTTTTGCGCCTCCGCGCGCCGAGGACATCATCAGCAACTCGGGCGGCTTCGTCGAACTCGACGCGGAACTGAGTTGGAACTACGAGGCCGGCATCCGTGCACGCATTAGCCGGGCCGCCTCGGTGGACGCCACCTACTTCCGCACCGATTACGAGAACCAGATCGTGCCCGCGTCGCTGGCCGGAGGCATCGGCAGCGTCCTCACCAGCGCGGGAAAGACGAAGCACCAAGGTGCGGAATTCTCCAGCCGCCTCGACCGCCGTAACGTTCTCGGCTCCGGACACAGCCTCTGGCTTCGCGCGGCCGCAACCTGGCTTCCGCAAGCCCGCTACGAAGGGCTTCGCTTCAGCGCGGTCTCCGGCGCCGGCAATGTTCTCATCCGCGGCAACCGCCTGCCCTACGCCCCCGAATCCCTCCTCACGGCCTCGGCCGGCTGGACCCACCGCGGCGGCGCAAACTGGATGATTGAAATGGTGCACACCGGCCGCCAGTTCGGGGACGATCTCAATACCGTCAATTCCACCGCCGACGGCCAGCGCGGCGCGCTTCCGGGCAACGTCATCTGGAACGCCACCATGAATGTGCCGATCGAAACCTGGCGCACGACGGCCTTCATTTCGGTGAAGAACGCGTTCGACCGGCTCACGCTGGTTGATCGCGTCCGCGGGATGGCTCCAGGCATGCCCCGGTTGATCCAGACCGGCTTCCGCTGGGAGTTTTAGCGGCTACGGTTGTCCGCGCCGCGCCAGCGCCTCGCTCCAGGCCTGCTGCAAACGCTTCTTCAATTGCTCGTCAACCGGACCGGGCGCGACCGGAGTCCTGAACCCGTGGGACGCTTCGATCGAACTGCGTAGTCCTCTGAGAAACTCCACGCAAGGCGGGCAGTCGGCGATATGCGACTCGACCGCCGCGCACTCAGCGTCGGAAAGTTCCCCGTCGAAATACTCCGAGAGCAGCGCGAACACCTCCAGGCAGACCGGTTCCTTGCCATGTTTGTGGCCTTCCTCCCCATGATCGTGGGTGTGTTGATGGATGCTCATTTCACCTCCACGTAGGATGCCAGCGCCTTTCTCAATGCCAACCGTCCACGGTGCAGCCGCTGTTTCACCACGTCTTCGGTGACCTCCAGGATCGCCGCCGTATCGGACGTTGAAAGCTCCTCGACGTCGCGCAGCAACACCACGCTGCGGTAGATATCCGGCAGCTCGCGGATCGCCGATTCCAGTCTCGAATTGAGTTCGCCGCGCAGTATGGAAGCTTCCGGCGCTTCGCCTCTATCCGGGATCTGCATCTTGCGCTCACCTTCGGCTGCCGGCAGGAGCTCGTCCAGTGACAACTCCCGCTCCGGCGCGTAAACGCTTCGGCGGCGCTTCATCAGGCAGAAGTTCTTGGCGATACGGAAGACCCAGGCGCGCACGTGTTCTGGTTCGCGCAACTGGTCGAAGTTTTCGAAGACCTTGAGCAGAGTCTCCTGAGCCACCTCTTCCGCGTCCTCTCTCTGGCCGCATGTCAGCCAGGTGTACTGGAAAATCTTCGCCTGGAAGCTTTCAACGAACGGCGTAAACGCCGAAGCGTCGCCTGCCATCAGCTTCCTGGCCCATTCCACTTCAGGGTGGGGTTGTTTGACCACCCCTTTATCGTAGAGAATTCCCGGCTATCCCGCCGCCGGCTCCAGCGCGCCGATCGCCACGTCAAACTCGGGCGGCATCATCATGGTGTTCTTGACTAGGCACTTCGCCACCGACCGCCGGACGCCCTCGATGTGATGCGGATCGGTCAAGGCAGGCGCTTCCACGGTAATCTTGAACTTGCCGATCCGTGCGGGGCTCGCAGCCTTCTCGGCCTCGACCTTGACCCGCAACCCTTCCTTTGGCAGATTTCGGGTCTTAAGATAGTACACAGCGTAATGGCCGGAGCACGCCGCCAGCGAGACGAGCATCAGTTCGGTGGGCGTCATGCCTTCATCGTCGCCATGGTCCTCGATGGGTTGATCGCAAAGTACCTTGTGGCCTCGTGTTTCGGCTTCAAACTGGAAGTTGCCAAGGTAGTTGACTGTTAATTCCAACTTGATTCTCCTGGCGATGAAGATGCCATCGCCGGGACGAGGTGACAAAGCGATCAACCTCGCGGAGACTCGTCACCTCCACCCGCGGCTTGCATCTCCACAGGTGATCCTCACATGAAATCCGCACGATTGATTCCACTTATTCTCTGGGGCTCCGTCCTGCCGGCCCAGAGCCAGCTCACACTCGACGAAGCCGTGCGCCAGGCCCTCGCCAAGCACCCGTCTCTTGAAGCCGCCGCTGCCCGAATCCGCGCCTCGGAGGCGCGCATCGAACAGGCCCGCTCGGGCTGGTTGCCGAAGGTGGCCTATCAAGAGTCTTTCCAGCGCGGCAACAACCCTGTTTATGTCTTCGGCTCTCTGCTCACCCAGCGCCAGTTCACCGCAGCCAACTTCGACCTCGGCAGCCTGAACCGGCCCGACGCGCTGAACAACTTTCAATCGCAAGTGATGGCCGATCAGACGATCTATGACTTCGGTGGAACGAAGTCCGGCATCCGCGCCGCAAAGCTCGCCCGCCAGATGTCGGACGAAGAGAGGCTCGCTCTCGAGCAACAGGTGATCGCCGGCGTCGCCCGCGCCTATCACGGCGTCACGCTTTCACGCCAGGCGCTCGAAGTCGCCGAGGACGCCCTGAAGTCCGCCGAAGCCGACCTGAAACGCGCCGTGTCAGTCCGCGACGCCGGCATGGCTACCGACGCCGACGTTCTCTCGATCCAGGTTCACGTCTCGGCGATGCGGGAACAGCAGATCCGCCGCAAGTACGATGTGGAAATCGGCATGGCCGCTTTGAATGAAGCCCTCGGCCTGCCGCTCGATACAAAGCACGAGTTGGCCACGCCATTGACCGCCGCCAAACTGGCCGGCGAGGCTCCGGCGCTCCAACGCTCCGAACTCCGCCATATCCGGCTCGCAGCCGATCTCGCCGGTGAACAGGCCGTCCAAGCCCGTGCCCAACGCCTGCCCGTCATCTCCTTCCGCGGCATCCTCGAAGCCGACCGCCAGCAGTTCGTCAACAAGGGCGGAGCCAACTGGATGATCGCCGCTTCGCTGCGCTGGAACCTGTTCGACGGCAACCGCGCAAAGCAGATGCAGCAGGAGGCCCTGCACCAGGCCGCGGCCGCCCGGGCCACCGAAAAGCAGATGCAATCAGCCTTATCGCTCCAGGTGAGGAAGGCGCGTACCGACGCCCTCGCCGCCCAGGAGCGCATCACCGTCACCGCAGCCACTGTTGCCCAGGCCGAAGAGTCCATGCGCATCCTGCGCAACCGCTATTCGAATGGCCTGGCGACGGTCACCGACATCCTGCGCGCCGGCACAGCCGCGCTCGACGCGCGCACACGGCGCCTGGCCGCGATCTACGACCAGCGCATGGCGGCCATCGCCCTCGACGCCGCCGCCGGAACTTTGAATGGAGCCAGCGATGTTCTCAAGTAAGATTCTCCTCCCCCTAGCGCCCGCCGCGCTCCTGTTGAGCGGCTGTGGTTCGCACACGCCCGAAAAGCAGGCCGCGCCGCAAGGCCCGGCGGTCCAGGTCAGCCTGCATGAAGTCCGGTCCGAGAAAGTCGCCGGGGTCTATGAAGCCACCGGCACCGTGCGCGCCCGTTCGACAAGCGTGCTCTCATCCCGCATCATGGGCTACATCCGCGACATCCGCGCCCAGGCCGGCGACACCGTCCACGCCGGGCAGACCGTCGCCGTCATCGACGCAAAGGAGATCGACGACGCTGTTGCCCAGGCCAAGGCCGGCGTTGCCGAAGCCCGCGCCGCCGTGCCCGAGGTCGACAACGCCATCGCCGCCGCCCAGGCTCAACTCGACCTGGCCACCTCGACGATGAAGCGCATGAAGTCGCTCTACGATCAGAAATCGATCACCAGCCAGGAGTTCGACGAAGTCCAGTCCCGCCACCGCATGGCCACGGCAAACCATCAGATGGCGCTGGCCAAACGGATCCAGTTGAATGCCAAGATCGACCAGGCCGAATCCGGCCTCGCCCAAGTTTCGGTCAACAAGACCTACACCGAGGTCAAGGCGCCCTTCACCGGAATCGTCGTCGAGCGAAAGGCCGAACCCGGCATGCTCGCCTCGCCCGGCATGCCGATCCTGGTCATCGAGCAGGCGGGCGCATACCGGCTGGAAGCCGCGATCGAAGAGTCGCGCATCGCTTCGGTGAAGGCCGGATCAAAGGTCACCGTCCGCCTCGACTCGCTCGGCCGCGACATCGAAGCCCGCGTCTCGGAGATCGTCCCGGCAATGGACCCTGTCTCGCGCACCTTCACCGCCCGCATCGACCTGCCCTCGTCGCCCCTGATCCGTTCGGGCCTGTTCGCGCGCGCATTGTTCCCAGCCGGCGAAAAGGATTCGCTCACCGTCCCGGCTTCGGCCGTTCGCGAGCAGGGCCAGGTCCAGAGCGTCTTTGTCGCTGACAGCGGCATCGCCCGTGTGCGGCTGATCAAGGCCGGCGCCCGTGTCGAAAACGGCGTCGAGGTGCTCTCCGGACTCGCTTCCGGCGACCGCGTCGTCTCTGCCCCGCCGCCTACACTCACTGACGGCGCCAGGATCGAGGTGCGGCAGTGAGCCAGGACAAACCCGCCATCGGCATCGCCGGACGCATGGCCGCGGCTTGGATCAACTCCAAGCTGACGCCTCTTTTCATCGTCGCCTCGCTCATGCTCGGCACCTTCAGCGTCTTCATGCTGCCGCGCGAGGAGGAGCCGCAGATCATCGTCCCGATGATCGACATTTTCGTCGGATTCCCAGGCGCCTCGGCCAAGGAGGTCGAAGAGCGCGTCACCAAGCCGATGGAAAAGCTGCTTTGGGAGATCCCCGGCGTCGAGTACATATACTCGACGTCTTCGCCCAACGGCGCTCTGGCTATCGTCCGGTTCAAAGTCGGCGAGGACGAGGAAAACGCCATCGTCCGCCTCAACCAGAAGATGTACGCCAACTTTGACTTGATCCCGCCCGGCGCTTCGCCGCCTCTGGTCAAGCCGCGCTCCATCGACGACGTCCCCATCCTCGCCCTGACCCTGCACTCCAAGCGCTACGACGATTCCTCCCTGCGCCAGATTGCCGCCCAGGTGCATGACTCGATCAAGCAGGTTCCGAACGTCAGCGAAGTCACGCTGCTCGGCGGACAGCGCCGCCAGTTGCGCGTCACCCTCGACGCCGGCCGATTAGCCGCTTTCAACCTGTCCCCACTCCAGGTCGTGGGCGCGCTCCAGTCGACCAATTCGCGCCTGCCCGCCGGCCACGCCGTCTCATCGAACCGCGAATTCATCCTGGAAGCCGGCTCGTTCCTGCGCGACTCAGAGGACGCCAAGCGCGTCGTAGTCGCGGCGTCAGGCGGCAAACCGGTCTATCTGCGCGATGTCGCTGAAGTGGTCGACGGCGGTGAGGAATCGTCGCAATACGTCCAGTTCTCCACGGGCCAGGGCTTTGAACCCGCTGTCACCATCGCCGTCGCCAAACGCAAGAGCACCAATGCGGTCGATGTCTCCAAGAGCGTCCTGGCCAAGGTTGACGCGCTGAAGGGCACGTTGATCCCGAACGACGTCGATCTCACCATTACGCGCAACTACGGCGAAACGGCCGCCGAAAAGTCCAACGAACTGCTGTTTCACATGGGCATCGCCGTGGTCAGCGTTAGCATTCTCATAGCCCTGGTCCTCGGCTGGCGTGAATCCTGGATTGTCTTCATCGCCATCCCGGTCACGCTTGCCCTGACGCTCACAGTCTTTTATTTGTACGGCTACACGCTCAATCGCATCACGCTGTTCGCCCTCATCTTCTCCATTGGCATATTGGTGGACGACGCCATTGTTGTCGTCGAAAACATCGTCCGCCATTACCGCCTCCCCGGCAATCAACACCGGCCCATCGCCGATGTCGCCGTCGAGGCCGTCGACGAGGTCGGCAACCCCACCATCCTGGCCACGCTCGCCGTCATCGCCGCCATCCTGCCCATGGCCTTCGTCAGCGGGCTCATGGGTCCCTACATGCGGCCCATCCCCATCGGCGCCACGGCCGCGATGGTCTTCTCGATCATCGTCGCCTTCGTCGTCACCCCTTGGGCCGCCATCCGCCTGCTCAAGCGTGACCCCGATCACGGCCACGAACACGCTGAAGACCGCTTCACGATCTTCTACCGCCGTGCGATGAACAAGCTGATCCACTTGCCCGTCTACCGGTACAGTTTCCTCGGTATGGTTGTCGTCCTCCTGCTCGGCTCGATGGCGCTGGTCTACGTCCAGTTCGTCAAGGTCAAAATGCTGCCCTTCGACAATAAGAGCGAGTTCCAGGTCATCATCGACATGCCTGAGGGCACGTCGCTCGAAGAGACGGAGCACGTCGCCCGCCGCCTCGCGCAAGCCTCCTTCGCCGAGCCCGAAGTCGTCAACGTCCAGACCTACACCGGCACCGCCTCGCCCTACAACTTCAACGGTCTGGTCCGCCACTACTTCCTCCGCCGCGGATCGAACATGGCCGACATCCAGGTCAATCTGCTCTCCAAACACGAGCGCGACCGCGCCTCGCACGACATTGCCAAGGCCGTTCGCCAGCGCCTGTTGCCGATCGCCCGCGAGGTGAACGCCCGCATCAAGGTCGCCGAGGTCCCGCCCGGACCGCCCGTTCTCCAAACCCTCGTCGCCGAGGTCTACGGACCCACCGCCGAAGGCCGCGACAAACTCGCCACCCAGATCCTCAACATCTTCGACACAACCGATGGCGTCGTCGATGCCGACATGTATCTCGAAGATCCTCAGGAGAAGCTCGTCTGGCATGTCGATCGCGAAAAGGCCGCTCTCAACGGCGTCGCAACCTCCGACATCGCCCAGACCCTCATGGCCGCATCAGCCGGCATGACCACCGGGCTGCTCCACGTCGATCAGTCCAAGGAGGACATCCCCATCGTCGTGCGCCTCGACCGCGCCACCCGCAGCGACGCATCGCGCTTGGCATCGCTCAAGGTAATGGGCCGCGGGGGCAACCTCGTCCCGCTCTCCGAACTCGTCCGTATCGAAAAGACGACGGCCGATAAGAGCATCTATCACAAGAACCTCATGCCGGTCTCCTACGTCACCGCCGACGTCGCCGGCATCATGGAATCGCCCGTCTACGCAATCCTTGATCTGGGACCCAAGATCTCGAAGCTCAAGGTGGATGGCGGCTACGAGGTCGAACAATACACCGCCGCCCAGCCCTTTGACGACGCCAAGTACTCGATGAAGTGGGACGGCGAGTGGCACATTACCTACGAGGTCTTCCGCGACCTCGGCATCGCATTCGCCGCCGTGCTGATCTTGATCTATCTGCTCGTTGTCGGCTGGTTCCAGAGCTTCCTGACGCCGCTCATCATCATGGCCGCCATCCCGTTTTCCCTCGTCGGTATTCTGCCCGCGCACGGCATGATGACCGCCTTCTTCACCGCCACTTCGATGATCGGTTTCATCGCCGGAGCCGGCATCGTGGTGCGCAATTCGATCATTCTGGTTGACTTCATCGAACTACGTCTCAGAGAGGGGATGCCGCTGGATGAAGCCGTGATCGACGCTGGTGCTGTCCGCTTCCGCCCGATGATGCTGACCGCCGCCGCGGTCGTCGTCGGCAGCGCCGTGATTCTGTTCGACCCCATCTTCCAGGGTCTTGCCATCGCGCTGATGGCCGGCGAAATCGCTTCGCTGCTGCTGTCGCGCGTCACCGTCCCCATCGTCTACTACATCGCCAACCACAGGAGCGCACAACAATGACCGTAGATCGTTACCTTCGCCTGGCCGCCGGATTTTTCGTCATGCTGACCGTCTGGCTCAGCTACGCCCACGATCCGCGCTGGCTCTACTTCACCGCCTTCGTCGGCCTGAACCTCTTCCAGTCGGCCTTCACTAACTGGTGCCCGTTGATGACCATCCTGAGAAAGGCCGGCGTCAAGGGATAACCCATCCCCCGGTGGGGCGGGCTTCAGCCTGCGAAGGGCTTTAGCCCGCTCTGAGCCGGAGAGAAGGGCGTCGGCCCGCTCCGTCGCCGCTAAATCGAGTAATCCTCCACAAACACCCGCGCATCCCTCACCCGCACAAACACCACCTCCCCAACCACAATCCCCGATCCTTTGAACCGGTCGTGCGCCATCTCCACCACCACCGCCTCGCCCTCCTCGGTCGCAACCTCCACCTTCACCACCGCGCCCGCCGTCTGAATCCGCGTCACCCTTCCCCGTAGCGCCGGACTCGTCCCTTCCTCCCGGCTCACCTCCAACTCATGCGGCCTCGCCCTTACCTGGGTCTTCGCGTCCCCGGCCGCGTCCCCCTCGAGCCGCGCGTGAAACAGATTCACATTCCCCAGGAAATCCATTACGAACGCCGACTTCGGATGATGAAACACCTCCTCCGGCGTCCCAACCTGCTCGACCCTGCCGCCACGCATGATCACAATCCGGTCCGCCACCTCCAGAGCTTCTTCCTGGTCATGCGTCACCAGTACGCTGGTCACCGGAATCTTGTCATGCAGGTTTCGCAGCCATCGTCTGAGGTCCTGCCGCACCTTCGCATCGAGCGCCCCGAACGGCTCATCGAGCAGCAGTATCCGCGGTTCGATCGCCAAGGCGCGGGCCAAAGCCACCCGCTGCCGCTGCCCTCCGGACAATTGCGACGGATACCGCCCCGCGATGCTCTCAAGCTGAATCAAGCCCAATAACTCGGTCACTCGCGCCTGGATCCCAGCCTCGCTCCTCCGGTCCCTTCTCGGCTTCACCCGCAACCCGAAAGCGATGTTCTCGAACACCGTCATCGTCCGGAACAGCGCGTAGTGTTGAAACACAAACCCGACCTGATGCTCCCGAGGTCGCCGGAGATCGATCTCCTCGCCGTCAAATCGGATTCTGGCCCCCGGCCGCTCGTCCGGCGCATCCAAGCCGGCAATAATCCTCAACAACGTCGTCTTGCCCGAACCCGACGGCCCAAGCAGCGCCACCAATTCGCCTTCGCGAACCTCGAGGCTCACGTCGTCCAGCGCCCTGAAGCCGCCGAAGCTGCGGCTGACATGTTCCAGCCCGATGTTCATACTCCGCTCCCTGTCGTGCGAATACGCTTCAGTTGCCACTCAAGAATGTTCTTCGCCGCGATCGTCGCCAGCGCGAACAGCGCCAGCAGCGACGCCACCGCGAACGCTCCGGCGAAGTTGTACTCGTTGTAAAGAATCTCCACATGCAGCGGCAGAGTGTTCGTCACGCCCCGCACATGCCCTGAAACCACCGATACCGCGCCAAACTCGCCGATCGCCCGCGCATTCGCCAGAATCAGCCCATAGACCAGCGCCAGCCTGATCCGCGGCAGTGTGACGCGGAGAAACGTCTGCCAACCGCTGGCGCCGAGCGTGATCGCCGCCTGTTCATCGTCGCTGCCCTGCTCCTGCATCAGCGGAATCAGTTCGCGCGCGACAAACGGAAAGGTGACGAAAAGCGTCGCCAGCACAATCCCCGGCGTGGCGAAGATGAACCGGACTCCGTGGTCGGCGAGCCATCCGCCGAGCGTCGTCCGCGACCCCAGCAACCCGACATAAATCAACCCGGCCACTACTGGAGAGACCGCGAACGGCAGGTCGATCAAGGTCACCAGCAGGCTCCTGCCCTTGAACTCGAACCGCGTCACAGCCCAGGCCGCAGCCAATCCGAACAGCGCATTCAACGGAGCCGAGATCGCCGCCGTGGCGAGCGTCAACCTCAATGCGGACAGGGCCGCCGGATCTGTTATGTTGCCCCAATACACCGCCGCGCCCTTCCGGAAGGCTTCGATGAATACGGCCGCCAACGGCGCCACCAGCATCACGCCCAGGAAGGCCAAGGCGATGCCAATCAACGTCACGCGAAGCCAAGCGGGGTCCCGCTGCGTCACCCCGTACTCCGGCGCCGCGACGAGTTGCGCCACTCAAGCAGGTTGATCGACAGCAGGATCACGAACGACGATGCCAGCATCACCGCCGCAATCGCAGACGCCGCCGCGTAGTCGTATTGCTCCAGCTTCGTCACGATCAGCAGTGAAGTGATTTCGGTCTTCATCGGCATGTTGCCGGCGATGAAGATTACAGACCCGTATTCGCCCAGCGCTCTCGCAAACGCCAGCGCGAATCCCGACGTCAGCGCCGGCGCCAGTGCCGGCAATAGCACCCGCGTGAACGTCTGCCACCGGCTCGCGCCCAGACTCGATGCGGCCTGTTCGATCTCAGGATCCAAATCCTCGAGCGCCGGCGCCACCATCCGCACCACGAATGGCAACCCGATGAACACCAACGCCACGACAATGCCCAGCGGCGTGTAGGCGACCTTGATGCCCAACTTCGCCAGCGGGGCGCCAAACCAGCCGTTGGCGGAATAGATTGTGGTCAGCACGATGCCCGAAACGGCCGTGGGCAGAGCGAACGGCAGATCGACGATCGCATCCACAATCCGCCACCCCGGAAACCGATATCGCACCAGGCACCACGCCACGATGAATCCGAACACGGCGTTGATTACCGCAGCCGCCAGGGACGCCAGCACCGTCAACCGGTAGGAAGCCAGCACCCGCGCATCGAATGCCGCGCCGGCGAATTCCGCCCAACTCATCTTGAACACGCCCGCCGCCAGCGCCGCCAGCGGCAGCAGGACTATCAAGCTCAAATAGAGCGTCGCGTAGCCCAACGTCAGCCCGAAGCCCGGTAGAATGCTGTACCGCTTCCGCGGCATCACATCCGCCCTCACTTCGTCCCGCCGCCCGGCTGAAAGATCTGGTCGAACAACGCTTTGTCGGCGAAATGCGTTGCATGGGCCTGTTTCCAGCCGCCTGCGACCTCCTCCACGGTGAACAGTTCGACCGCCGCAAATTGCCCCGCATGACGCTTCAAAGCTCCATCGGAACGGGGCCGGAAGAAGTGTTTCGCTGCCAGTTCCTGGCCCTTCTCCGTATACAGAAACTTCAGGTAGGCCTCGGCCATGTCCCTGGTTCCCCGCCTGTCGACAACCGTGTCCACTACAGCCACCGGAGGCTCGGCCAGGATGCTCACCCCCGGCACGACGATCTCACACTGTCCTTTGCCAAACTCCTTCACCGCCATCAGCGCCTCGTTCTCCCAGGTCAGCAACACGTCGCCAATGCCCCGCTGCACGAACGTCGTCGCTGCCGCACGCGCACCAGAATCGAGCACCGGGACATTTCTGTAAAGCGCTTCAACATACGCCCGGGCCTTCGCCTCGTCCCCGCCCGGTCTCCTCAATGCCTGACCCCATGCCGCCAGGTGGTTCCACCTCGCCCCGCCCGATGTCTTGGGGTTCGGCGTGATCACCTGAAGGCCCGGCTTCACCAGGTCGTCCCAGTCCCGGATCCCCTTCGGATTCCCCGCCCTCACCAGGAACACAATCGTCGACGTATATGGCGTGCTGCCGTTCGGCAACCTCTCCCGCCAACCCGACTGAATCATTCCCCCCCGCTCGGCAATCGTGTCAATGTCATGGGCCAGCGCCAGGCTGACCACATCCGCCTCCATCCCGTCGATCACCGACCGCGCCTGCTTCCCGCTCCCCCCATGAGACTGCTCGATCTCCACCGTCTCGCCCGTCTTCGCCTTCCAGTCGGCGGCGAATGCCTCGTTCACATCCTGGTAGAACTCCCGCGTCGGATCGTAGGAGACATTCCTTAACGTCCGTATACGCTGGCCGCCTCCTCCGCAGTTCCAAACGAACAGCGCCAGACCGGCCACAACGACCAAACGAACTCTCTTCCGGACGAATTCTGCCATATCTCTATATACAATAGGGTCTTTATCGTAAACTGTCAACCGTGGCGTCCACACCGCCCCCATCGACGGCTTCTTCGGCTTGGCGTTCGTTTGGTCGTGAACTTTTGTTAATGGCTATCCTGTTACATCGATTCCACTTGACTCCACATGAGCGCGGTGTAATAATACTCCAGCTATGGATAGGGGTATCTCTCGACTGCAATATCTGTCTGCGCCGAGTCGGGCGCTCCTAGCCTCAACATTCCACGTGGAGTAACCTCAAGATGAACTTTCGTCGAATCGCACTCCGACTGGCGATCTTGACTGCGTTGATCACCGCGGGCGGAGCCTGGGCCCAGGTCACCACCGGGACAATCCTCGGTACCGTCACCGACGCCCAAGGCGCCTCGGTTGCCGGCGCAAACGTCACGATCACCGAAATCAGCAAGAACACGGTTGTCACCCGCAAGACCGACGAGTCTGGATCGTTTATCGTTCCCTTCCTCGTCCCTGGCGTGTATAAGGTAACCGTCGAGCAGGCCGGCTTCAAGAAAGCCGAACAGTCCAACATCTCCCTGTCCGTCGATCAGCGCGCCCGCGCCGACATGCAACTCCAGGTCGGCAACGTCAGCGAGACGATCGAGGTCACCGCTTCGGCCCCGCTGGTCCAGTCCTCCAGCGCCGAGACCGGCCAGGTGATCGAACAAAGAGCCGTCCAGCAGCTCCCGCTCAATGGCCGCAACTTCGCCCAACTCGTCTATCTGTCGCCCGGCGTCACACCAGGCCAGTCTGGCGAGAACCTGTCTGGCGCATCCACATTCAACCCCCGCGCCGCATCGAATTACAACCCGCTGGGCCAGCGCGCCAACGCCAACGGCTGGTTGCTCGACGGCATCGACAACAACGAATACACCTTCAACACGGTCATCGTGCAGCCTTCGCTCGAATCGGTCCGCGAGTTCAAGGTCCTCACCGGATCGTTCTCGGCCGAGTTCGGCCGCGGCGCCGGCGTGGTTTCCGTTTCCACACGGTCAGGCGCGAATGACATCCACGGCTCAGCTTTCTGGTTCCACCGCAACATCGTCCTCGACGCCCGCGGCTACTACCAGTCGCCTCAGGCCCTGCCCAAGAAACTCCCGTTCCGCCGCCACCAGATGGGCGCTCAGATGAGCGGTCCCATCATCAAGAACAAGATGTTCTTCTTCGCCGACTACGCCGGTCAGCGCGAAGTCCGCGGCCTCGACTATCTCAACACCGTGCCCACCGATGCTGTCCGCGCGGGCAACTTCGGCGACTTCCGCAACGTCTCCTCCGGCGCGCTTATCCAGATGTGGAATCCCTTCTCCACGCGCGTCAACCCGAGCAACCCCGCCGGCTTTATCCGCGACCCTTTCCCCAACAACACCATCCCCGGCTCGCTGATCGGCACGACCTCGCGCAACGTCGCCAGCGTCTATCCGGCGCCCAACCTCTCCGGCAACTTTAACAACTACCAGTCCGCCCCCATCCGCACCATCAAGGACAACCAGTACACTGCCCGCATCGACCACCAGGTCTCGGAAAAGGATTCCATCTTCTTCCGCATGCAACAACAGTGGTTTGACCTCGACGCCCCTCAGGGCCAGGCCAACTGCTGTCTGCCGACGCCGGCCGCGGCTGCTTCCAAGTTCACCCTCGGCCCCTGGGTCGCAGGCATTCAGAACACCCGCCTCCGCACCCATGGCGGCGCATTCAACTGGAGCCGCGTCTGGACCCCCTCCCTGGTCGGTGAATTCCGCACCGGCTGGGCGCGTACCAACCCCTCCACGTTCCATTCCGACTACGGCATCCCGGCCGCCGACTCCCTTGGCATCAGGAACGTCAATCTCACCGACAACTCGACCGGCATACCTTCGATGAACGTCGCCGACTTCACCGGTTTGAGCGGCGGCCCCGGCTTCCTGCCCGCGCGCCCCCGCCAGATCAACTACCAGATCGACTACAACATCTACTGGACCAAGGCAGCCCATAACCTCAAGTTCGGCTATCACGTCGTCCGCCGCGACGTCTCCCCGTTTACAAATGCAGACACCCGCGGCGTCATGAACTTCAACCGCGGCTTCGTTGCCGATCCCGTCGCCAAGGTCGGCGGAAGCGGCTTCGCTTCCTTGCTCCTCGGCCTCGTCCAGACCGGCAGCCGCGGCTTCCTGCTCGATGTTCCCGGCCTTCGCGTTTGGGAAAACGCCTGGTTCTTCCAGGACGACTGGAAAGTGAACCGCCGCCTCACCCTCAACCTCGGCGTCCGCTACGAGATCTACTCGCCCGAAACCGAGAAATACGACCGCATGACCAGCTTCGACATGACGAAACTCAACTTCGCCTACGCCAATGAAGGCGGCTACAGCCGGGCTCTGCGCAACACCGACCGCAACAATTTCGGCCCGCGCTTCGGCTTCGCCTACGACGTGTCCGGCGATCAGAAGACGATCCTTCGCGGCGGCTACGGCATCAGCTTCTTCCCCGAGCCCTACTCGGCGTCGAGCATGTTGACCCAAGGCCCGCCCCACCTGTTCAGCGAGAGCTACAGCTATGGCGACTACCTAACCGACTACTCCGCCATCCCGCGCATCGAACAGCCCTTCGGCTCCCTCATCCCGCTGAAGCCCACATCGACCAGCGAGATCAACACCCGCCGGCCCACCGTCCGCGGCTATTCGTTCGATAACCCGACCCAATACGCCGAAACCTGGAGCTTGACCATCCAGCGGCAATTGGGCGCCAACTGGATGGGTGAAATCGGCTACGTTGGCAGCCGCGGCATCAACCTGCTCTATGGCTACAACCACAACGAAGTCCGGCTGGGAACCGGCTCGGTGGAAGACCGCCGTCCCATCCAGGCGCTGCGCAACATCGGCAGCATCACCATCTTCGAGCCCATGAACAGCAGCAACTTCCATGGCATGACCATGAAGGTCGACCGCCGTTTCTCGAACGGCTTCCAGATCCTTGGCGTTTATACCTTCGGCAAGAGCCTCGACTACGGCGGATCGGTCGCCTCCGGCGGCGGTTCCACCGGCGGCCCGCAGACCGTGACTTGCATCAAATGCGGCTACGGCCCATCGGGCTTCGACGTGAAACACCGCGCCGTCATCAACGGCCTTTATGACCTGCCCTGGGGCAAGGGCCGCAAATGGGTCGCCGATAACACCGCCGCCGACTACATCATTGGCGGCTGGCAACTCGGCGGCATCATCACCGGCACCACCGGCCGTCCCTTCAACGTCGGCCTCGCCAACGGCGTCAATAACGGCGCGCCGAGCTGGCCCGATCGCATCGGCGGCGGCAAGATCGACAACGCGACCCCCTACTACTGGTTTGACGCCACGGCTTTCAAGGCCCCCGCGGCCAATACGTATGGCAACGTCGCGCGCGGCGTGCTTTACTCCCCTGGAGTGATCAACGTCGACATGAGCATCGTCAAGACGTTCAAAATCACGGAAAAGGTCGGCTTCAACGTCCGCTTCGAAGCCTTCAACCTCTTCAACACCCCGTATTTCGGCTTCCCGAACGCATCCATCGGTTCCGCCACCGTCGGCCGCATCACATCGACCGTCGGCGACAACCGTTCACTGCAACTCTCCGGCCGCATCAACTGGTAAGCGGCTCTCTCAACTCAAAGGCCGGGGGCGTCCCAAACGCCTCCGGCCTTTTTCATTTTCAGGGACAGTCACCTACCCACTCGCCACGGTCCGCGCCTCCGCAGCCACTATTGCTCGACCGAATTGCGTTCGAACCACTCAGCCAACCTCTCCTCGTCCACTGTCCCCGAGGCCACCCCGAGCATCCTCACCACGACATCGGCCTGCGCCGCCGTCAACCGCCACCCGTTCTCCCGCAGGAAGACGTAAGCGGCGAGAAACGCCGTCCTTTTATTGCCATCCACGAACGGGTGGTTCTTCGCGATCGCAACCGCATAACACGCCGCCAGCCGGTGCGGCCCCGTCGCCGGCTCGTAGTGCGCCAGCATCTTCGGACGCGCCAGCGCCGATTCCAACAGCCCCTCGTCGCGCAGACCCGGACTGCCCCCGAACCGCGCCAACGAAACGTCGTGAAACGCCAGCACTGCCTCGCGCTCCAGCCACCTGTACCCGGCCCCCATCCTACTTCGCCAGTTCCTTCAAAGCATCCGGATAGAGATCCATCGCCTCATAGGCATATCGCATCTGCCGCTCGAAATCCGGATCGAACCGCGACAACCTCAATCCCCCGCCCGGAGCTTCGGTCACAAATAGCTTCTGGCCCTTCTCAGCCCGCAACTGCTGCAAAGCCGCCTTTGGCAGGATGATCCCCGCCGATGTCCCGACCGTGGTGATCGTCAACTGCATAGGCATCCCCGTCGCCCTGCCGCGGACCGCCGCAACTGCCGGCTTTAGGCTTGCTGAACCGCTGGCCGGTTTGGATCGCCGCTCGACGCCCTTGTCCGCCTGACCCGTTCGCTTTACTTTTTCCATCTGAACCTCTCTACTAATAATAATAAGACGAAAGGCAAGCCGCTGCGCAACATTCTGCAGTCGCCGTCCGCAGCCAACACCCTGCGCAGCCGTCTTGAAGCACACCGAACCGCGGTCGCCGACATCGCGTGACTGTCCCCCAACCCTCCCGCACCTGCCGTGATAGCTGTGTCCTCGCATCCACCTCATTGAGTCGGTTCGGGGCGACCGGATGAGCGGCGCGACGCTTAGTTGATCCACTTGCGACTATCTTTCGGAGGAAGTGCCGGGTGTTTTCACCGGAATACGTCCACGCATGGACGCGGCGAAAGCAGGCGTTGTTTGGCAGTACAATTGCTCTTGTATGGTCCAGATGAAACCCGTCCCCGCTGCCATTCTCCTCCAAGTTCTTCTCGCCATGGCGTCCACGCCCATCCTGGCGCAGTTCCAGCCGCGAACGATGACAACCAATCTCACGGGCACGGAACTGATCTTCTCCACCGAATGGACGCTGAAGGGCGAGGATTACAACCCCAATTCCAAGCTCATTCACTACCGGTCCGGCCAGTTCCGGACCCTGCGCTCGGAGCAGTCCCAGCGCGATCCGGCCACCGGATGCCTGTCAAATCGGCCCGTCTTCACTCGTCCGGAAATGAGCCTCGACGGAACGCTCTACTCCTACGTCATGGAGTTGCCAAGCGGCGAGACCTGCACCACCTCTACCGCTCCTCCCGCCGAGGTCCGCAGCGACAACGGAGATCTTGTAATCAGCTCGAACGAGGTAGTGCATCTAAGTGCAAACGGACGATGGGCTTACCTGGAGAGCGGAGGTTCCCATGCGCTGGTCAACCTGGAAACCGGATCGAGAGAGGACCTGCCGACCATTCCTCTCTTTGGAGTGGGCCGAAATGGCAGACTGGTGGCGAACGACGGCACTCTGGTCAACGCTTACCGGTCCTCTTCGGTCTATCTGAAGCGCCCGGGCCTCGAAGGCGAGTTCATCCCCGCGCCAGCCTACTTCGATTCGGCGACGATGTCGGACTCAGGCAATTACGCGATCCTCCAAACTCGCACATCCAAGTTTGGGCCACGGCCGGTCTTGTGGCTTCTCGACCTCTCGTCGAAGGAGTTCTTCCCGGTGGCTGTTGCCGAGGAGGGCTGCTATGCCCCCTCGCTCAGCACCGACGGTTGGCGGATGGTCTTTCTGTCCAGGGCGAACTGGGAGGGCAGGAACAATTCCTTCAGCCTCCAGGCCTACTTGATGGACATGCGGACGGGCAGCCTGACGCAACTCAGCGAAGGGATTAACGGCGTCGAAGAGGCGCTCATCACCGGCGATGGCCGCGGCGTCTATGTGAGGGATTCGAGTGGCGCGATCTCGTTCCACGACCTGGAAACCAGGCAGATTCAGGAGGTCGTTCCGCCAACGCCGGCAGTTGTATCCTTCTGGATGCCCAGTCCGCTTGTGCCCGGATCGAGGTATTTCCTGCGGGTGCCAGGATCCGGTGGCGTGAGTCTGTCGGCGGACGGCATGCAAATTCGGGTTCTCTCCGCTGACTCGTGGGGCGTTGACTACATCGTGCCTGAAGGCCTGAGCAGCGGTTCCCTTGAGTTGGAGTTGAGCCTCAACGGGTCGCCGTTCCAGCC
This sequence comes from uncultured Candidatus Solibacter sp., assembly GCA_964558355.1. Lineage (GTDB taxonomy): Bacteria > Acidobacteriota > Terriglobia > Bryobacterales > Bryobacteraceae > PNKE01. The sequence continues at coordinate 26,172 of CAZLDN010000002.1, read as the reverse complement.
CTTGAAGATCCCGTTCTTAGTACGCGACTTCGCGCCGCGCTTTCAATACTGGAACACCACGCCGCGGATCTGGCATGACACCGGCGGCACGGCGGTCTTTGAAGGTAGTCCCGCGCGTAGCGGCGAGGTGATCGAGGTGCTGCTATCGGGACTGGGTCCGGTGGATTCTTCGGGCAACACTTTGTTCGCAATCCAATGGACGTTCAACCAAGCCGGCGAACTGGCGCCTGTCGAGGTCCTGGCTTCGAGGAAGAGCCCGTATCCGGAAGAAGAAGGGTTTTACCGGGTGAAACTCCGGTTGCCGCAGATCGCTCCGGATGGCATCGCCGGTCTGCTATGCCAGGACGCTAGGGACGGGGGAAACGGGTCGGGGGTCATCTTGGCCGTGACGCCATAAGAGAACCTTTGGTTCGGAAAAGGGCAGTCGCGTTTGACGGACCGTCGAGCCCGGCATCAGCAATGCCACCAGGACAGCAGTCCCAGCATCGCGTTTAGCCCAACTCCCCCTTCAGCCGCCGGTGTTCCACATAAATGCACGGCCCCGCCACCACCATCAATCCCGCCTCCCGCGCCCTCTCGGCCGCCGCCTCGTTCACCGCGCCCGGCTGCATCCAAACCGCCTTCGCCCCCACCCGGATCGCCGACTCGACCACATCCGGCACGAACTCCGGCCGCCGGAAAACGCTCACCAGATCCACCCTCTCTGGCACATCCTCCAGCCGGGCGTAACTGGTCTTGCCGAGCACCCGCGTCTCGTTCGGATTCACCGGGATGATGCGATAGCCCTGCTTCTGCAAGTACTCCGCGATCTCGTGGCTTGGCCGCCAGGCGTTGGACGACAGACCCACCACGGCGATCGTCTTCGACATCCGCAGGATCTCCAACCCGGTGTTCATTTCGACTTGAGGAGGTTCGCGACTTCCTTCTCGGTCAAGTGCCGGAACTCGCCCGAAGGAATGTCCAGCTTCAGCTTCCCGATCCGCACCCGCCGCAGCTTTTCAACCAGCCTGCCGAAGACCTTGAACATGACGCGAATCTGGTTCTGGCGTCCTTCCGTGATGGTGATTTCGTACCACGGGTTGGTGGCGAACTTGATCAGCTTGATCGCCGCCGGCGCCGTCCTGCGCCCGTGCAGCGGCACGCCCGACCGGAATTGCGCCAACTGCTCCTCGTTCAGCGGACCGTTCACCTTCGCCACATACGTCTTCTCGACATGCGACTTCGGCGACGAAATGTGATTGGCGAACTCGCCATCGGTGGTCAGCAGCAGTAGTCCCTCGGAGTGGTAGTCGAGCCGCCCGACCGGGAATACCCGCTCCTTCACTTTCCGTTCGATCAGGTGACGCACCGTCTTGCGCCCTTCCGGGTCGGACAGCGTCGTCACGACATCCCGCGGTTTGTTCAGCGCGATATAGACATGCTTTGACGGAAACCGTATCGGCCTCGCATCAACCTTAACGACATCGACCGTGACATCCGCCTTCGCGCCGAGTTCGCTCGTGATCTCGCCGTTCACCGTCACCCGGCCGCTGGTGATGTACTCTTCCGCCTTGCGCCGCGACGCGATACCAGCCCGCGCCAGAATCTTCTGCAACCGTTCTTCAGCCATTCGAGCCTTCTTTGCTCTGATCCGAGCCGCGTCCGTCAGGGAGCGGTTCTTCCAAACCATGAACCTCGCCAGGCGGTTCCGGTGACCCGCTCTCCCCGTTCGCGGCCTCCGCATCCACGGTACTCTCGCTGACCACTCCCTCGATGTCGTGGCCCGCTTCGGGACTCGCTTCGACCGCCGCCGGCGCAGGTTCGTTTGGTTCCGGCGCAACCGGAGCAAACTCGTCATCCGCCATCGACTGCCGCCGGATCTCCTCAAACTCTTTCAGCGACGGCAGTTCGTTCACGTCCTTCAGCCCGAACTGCGTCAGGAAATCCTTCGTCGTCTTGTACAACATCGGCCGCCCGATCACCTGTTTCCGCCCGGCCGTGGTCACCAGCTTCCGGTCGATGAGAGTCTTCAATACGCCGCCGCCCTGAACGCCACGGATTTCGAGGATCTCCGGCAGCGTGATCGGCTGCTTGTAAGCGATCACTGCCAGTGTTTCAAGCGCCGCCTGCGACAGCTTCAACGGTTGCTTCAGATTCTTGACAAACTGCCGGATCGCCTCATGGTGTTCCGGCTTGGTCGCCATCTGAAAACCGCCCCCCACTTCACGAATGAACAGCCCTCGTCCCGGCTGTGCGGTCTCTTCCACCAACAGCAGCAGAGCCTCTTCGACTTCTTTCCTGTCGCGGCCCAACGCCTCGGCGATCTGCGCCGCCGGCATCGGCTCGTTCATCACATAGACAACCGCTTCGAGCACCGCCTTGAGTTCAGCCGCCCTGGCGTCGCCCGCCTCAGCCGGCTGACCCTCATCGCCCAACAGGTCCGCGGCGTCCATCGTCATTTGAACCGGCACGGCGGCCGCGGCCGCCGTCTCTTCCATCGCGTCTTCTGTCACGGGCGCCTCTTCGGCGGCCGGGATTTCGTTTTCTGACATTGAAATGTTCTGCTCTTAGTTCTTGTAGTCGTTCTCGATCCGGGCCACCTGGTCGTCGCTGGTCAGGAGAGCGTCGAACCCGGCGTCGCGCTTGGCATGAATCTCGCCAAAGCTCTCCTTCTGAGTCAGTTTCAAAGCCTGCTGCTTCACCATCTCAAGCAGCGCCAGGAACAGGCAGATCATCGCCCTGCGGCTCTTCAGCCGTTCAAACAACGGTACCAGCGGGACGCTTTCGCCCTTCGGCGCCGACCTCAGCACATTGATCAGGAACAGGATCATGTCCGGGACCGAAACGTCTTCCTTCGAAACCTCATACTGCGGCCGGCTCTTGGCCCGTTCAAGCACCTGCTCGAAGGTCTTCACCAGGTCGAACAGACTCACCGCCAGGTCCGGACCCGCGTCATCGGAGGCAAACTTCTCGATCTGCGGATTCGACCAGATGGCTTCCTCGATCATCCGCTTCTCCTGCAACATCGCCGCCGCGCTCTTGAACCGCTCATACTCCAGCAGCCGGTCAACCAGTTCCCGCCTCGGATCCTCCTCCGGATCCAACCGGTCCAGCTCCGGATCCCTCGGCAGCAGCATCTTCGACTTGATGTGAATCAGCGTCGCCGCCATGTAGACGAACTCGGCCGACACCTCGATATCCAACTCCGTCGCCTTCTCCAGAAACGCCAGATACTGCTGCGTGATCTGTGCGATCGGGATGTCGTAGATGTTCAACTGCTGCCGGCGGATCAGGTCCAGCAACAGGTCGAGCGGCCCGTCGTAATGCTCCAAATGGACGTTGAGAGGCGAGGACACCAGCTATCAGGATACCAAGCCTCATCCCTAATTCCGCTTTGCTCATTTTGGGTTGGATTTGAACTTGTCGTTTCCTCCATGGTGGATATAATAGAAGAGAGGTGGAACACACGTGCCAGCCCTCAACCTGAAAGACCCCAAGGCCCACGAAATGGCCGCCGAACTGGCCCAGCGCACGGGCCGTTCCCTCACCGAAGCCGTCAGGGAGGCGCTCCGTGAGAGCCTTGACCGTGAACGCGCCCGCCACCCCGAAACCACGCGATTGGTGGCCCGGGTGATGAAGATTGCGGCCCGCGCCGCCGCCCGGCCTGTCCTCGACCCTCGCACCCCCGACGAAATCCTCGGCTATGACGAGTCAGGGGTCCCACGGCCATGATCATCGACTCGTCTGCCATCCTGGCCATCGCCTTTCAGGAACCCGAAGCCGAACGCTTCGCCACGGCCATCGCGGAGGCTCCGGAACGCGCCATCTCCGCTGTAAACTGGCTCGAAGTCATGATGGTGGTGGAAGCCCGCAATGGTGAGGAATCCGCCGACGATGTTCTGCTGATTCTTGAACAACTTGGCGTCGAGACCTTGCCGTTTACCGCGGAGCAGGCCCACGAAGCCCGAGAAGGCTGGCGCCGGTTCCGCAAAGGCCGTCATCCCGCCGCCCTGAACCTGGGCGATTGCTGCGCCTACGCCGCCTCGATCGTAACCGCCCGCCCCCTGCTCTTCAAAGGTAAGGATTTTCCCCAGACCGGCGTCAACCCAGCACACGCGGACCAGTCCCCCTGAGGCTGCGAACGCAGAGAGCAGGTGTCGGCCCGTTCATCCCTCAAGTCCGGTTGCGCACTGAGGGTCCGGCGCTCAGTCGCCGAAGTAGTGGCACTTCAGCCCATGAAACCGGCTAAATCCCCGGTCGTCGGTCGCCAGCACGCACCCGTGCTCGATCGCGATCGCCGCCAGCCAGGCGTCCGGAACCAGGTTCCCCGTCGCCCGCGCGCTCCGGCAGAGAGACGTGAAGATCTCCCAGTGACGGCCCGCCGGGGCCAGGGGCACATAGTTCGGCTGAGCCCGGACAGCCTGGACATACTCCAGCGCCTGGTCCAATGTGCAAGGCGGGTTAAAGATCCGGGGCATCGTCACGACCCGCAGGAATCCAGAAAAAACCAGATCTGGAACCGCGAAAGGCGCCGGCGAATAGACTTTGTCCAGCCACCATGGCGCGACGGCCGTGTGCCGCGGGGAGTCTTCGCGAAACGAGTGAACCAGCACGTTCACGTCAGCCAGAATCACGTTGACGCTCCATCAGGTCCAACAATGCGGCGTTGCTTGACACGTCCACCCCAGGTTGCAATCCGGAACCTCGAAAGACCGGCAGTTTGGGACGGGCTTGGCAGTTGGCCGCAGTCCGGGCCAATCGTTCGCGAAGCGCATCCGATACAATCTCTGTAAGCGTCTGACCCGTCTCAGCGGCCACTTTTTTGGCCGTGATCATGAGGCTGTCATCCAGATTAAAAGTCGTCCTCATACATATAAGCATACCATAGATACATCTTTATGCCTGCCAGACTCGCACTTGCGCTCGCCGCCATCCTCTTCTCCACCGGCGGCGCCGCCATCAAAGCCCTCTCGCTCACAGCCTGGCAGACGGCCGGCTTCCGCTCGCTGGTCGCCGCCGCCATCTTATTGATTTTCTTGCCCGAGTCCCACCGAGGCTGGCACTGGCGCATCATTGGGCCTGCCCTGGCCTACGCCTCCTGCCTGACCCTTTTCGTCCACGCCAACAAGCTGACCACTGCCGCCAACACCATTTTTCTCCAGTCCACCGCCCCGGCCTGGCTCCTGTTGATCGGCCCGCTGGTGTTAAAGGAGCCGGTCCGCCGCCGCGACCTGCTCTATTCCGCCCTGCTCGCCGTTGGCATGGGCCTGTTCTTCTGGGGCGTGCCGCCAGCCCAGGAATCAGCTCCTAACCCATTGAAAGGAAACATATTTGCTCTGCTCAGTGGATTCGTTTGGTCGTTGACCATCACGGGCCTCCGCTGGCAGGCCAAGCGCGGCGACTCCTCCGGCCCGCTGGCCACCGTGGTGCTCGGCAACTTCTTCACCGCCGCGCTCGCCCTCCCCATGGCCTTCCCCCTCGCCGGCGGCACGACCGACTGGGCGATCATCCTCTATATGGGGTGCTTCCAGGTCGGGCTGGGCTATGTCTTCCTCACGCGGGCGATGAAGCGCGTCCCCGCCTTCGAATCCTCGGCCATCCTGCTCCTCGAACCGGTCCTCAACCCCATTTGGACCTGGCTCATCCACGGCGAACGCACCGGCGTCTTCGCTCTGATCGGCGCGACGGTCATCATCCTTTCAACCCTCTGGCACGCCCGCCGGCCAACGTAGGTCAGAGAACGAGGACCGGGTGGTAGAGGTTCGGCAGGACGATTTCGCCGATTGCGACGAGTTCGCCCGCTCTTGTGACGGCCTTGACGTATTTGGAATCGCCCCGGACGCGGAAAGGGCTGACCCGGAAGTCACGTCCGTTGCGGATCTGCGCCTCAGTGATGGAATCGACAATTTCGAGCGGAAACTCAGGCAGCAACTGTGCGGCCGGGATCAGCGCTTCGGCGAGACGGGACTCGCCGGCCAGAGCCTGAAGCTGGTCAATGGTCCGGGCGGCGGAGATGTCGAACGCGCCAGATTGAATGCGGCGCAGAGTAGCCAGATGGGCCCCGCAACCCAGTTCCTGGCCTGCGTCGTGGGCGATCGAGCGCAGATACGTTCCGGCCGAGCATTGCACACGAACGAGTGCGTCGCGACCGTTGAGTTCAAGCAGATCGAGAGAATGGACGGTGACCTCGACGGGTTTCAGTTGGACTGGAATGTTCTTTCGGGCGAGTTCATAGGCCTTTCTGCCGTCGACTTTCTTGGCCGAGACCGGCGGTGGGGTCTGCAGGAACGCACCACGGAAATGATCGAGGACAGCGAAAAGGGCGTCGCGCGCGATTGCCGGATTCGAATCCGGCCCGGCGGGCTGGCCGTCGGCATCGTAAGTATTAGTCGAGAAGCCGAAGCGGATGATGCCTTCGTAGGTCTTTTCGTTGCGGGTGAAGAACTGGGCGAGGCGGGTGGCGCGGTCGATGAGGAGGGGCAGGACGCCGGTAGCCATGGGGTCGAGAGTGCCGAGGTGGCCGATCTTCTTTGTTCCGGCGATGCGGCGCATTTTGCCGACCACGTCATGCGAGGTCCAACCCTGGGGCTTGTCAACGATGATCAGTCCATTCATCCGCGAAACTACAGGCCTTTCCACGATTTCAGCTCTATTATTGTAGCCGCCGTGCGGGATGGGACGTACGAACGGCGGGCGAAGGCTAAACTGGAATGTAGTGGAGAGCGAGAAACAGATCAGCGGCGCTGGCCGCAACACGACCCGCAGGCTGGCTGGATACGCCCTTCCCTACGGATGGTTCATCGCGCTGGCGGTTTTGTTCCTGATGGGGACATCGGTCTTGCAGGTGGCTGGTCCGCTGCTGACCAAGATCGCGATCGACAAGTACCTGGCCCCGGCTCCGGGATCGGTGCTGCCCTGGCTGGAAACTCGACTGGCGGCTGGGGCGGTGGAAGGTTTGCTTCAAATCTGCATGATCTATGCGGCAGTGCTGCTGGCCGGTCTGTTGCTCGATTTCTCGCAGCAGTACCTGATGCAGTGGGTGGGGCAGAAGGCGATGTTTGACGTGCGGCGCGACGCGATGGGCCGGTTGCAGCAGCTCGAACTCGCCTACTACGACCGCAACCCGGTGGGGCGGCTGGTGACGCGTGTGACATCGGACGTGGACGCCCTGAACGAGATGTTCGCCTCGGGCATCGTGACGATGCTTGGCGACGTGCTCGTGCTGACGTTCATCCTGGCCGCGATGTTGAGCCTGAATCCAAAGCTAACGATGCTGCTGTTGGCCGTGACGCCGCTGGTGGTGCTGGCGACGATCATGTTCCGCAGGGCGGTGCAGGCGGCCAACAGGCGGGTGAGAACGGCGGTGGCGAAGATCAATTCATTCCTTCAGGAGCACATCGCGGGGATGAGCGTCCTGCAACTGTTCCACCGCGAGCCGAAGGGATGCGAAGAGTTTGACGTGGTGAACCGCGACCACATGGAGGCCTACAAGGAGTCAATCCACGCCTACGGCTGGTTCTATCCCGTGGTGGAGTTCACCTCCGTCATCGCCTTCGCGGGGCTGCTGGCATGGGGCGGCTACCAGGTGCGCAACGACGCCCTGTCGCTGGGCGTGATGGTGGCGTTTTTCCAGTACGGGATGCGGATCTTCCGGCCGATCCAGGATCTGAGCGAGAAGTACAACATCCTGCAATCAGCCACCGCGGCGGCCGAGAGGATCTTCGAACTTCTGGATACTGAGCCTAAGATCGTCGCGCCAGCCGTGCCGAAGGCGTTTCCCGGGGGTTCGCAGCGGGTTGAATTCGATGGCGTATGGTTCGCCTACAAAGGCGAGGACTGGGTTCTGAAGAACGTCAGCTTCACAATCGAACCAGGAGAGACCGTCGCCGCCGTGGGCCACACGGGCGCGGGCAAGACGACGCTGACAAGCTTGCTGCTGAGATTCTATGACGTTCAGCGCGGGGCGATCCGCGTGGGCGGGGTGGACATTCGCGAGTTGGATCCGAAGGAGTTGCGGCGGCACTTTGGCGTCGTGTTGCAGGACCCTCATCTGTTCACGGGCACCATAGGCGGCAACATCCGGCTGGGGACGGAACATATCGACGACGAAGCGATCGAGATGGCGGCGGGTCAGGTGAATCTGCTGGATTTCGTGCAAAGCCTGCCGATGGGATTCGATCACGAAGTGAAGGAGCGCGGATCTGGGCTGTCAACAGGGCAAAAACAGTTGATCAGCTTCGCGCGGGCGCTGGCCCACAATCCGAAGTTCCTGATTCTCGACGAAGCGACGTCGAGCGTGGACACCGAGACCGAAATGATGGTGCGGGAGGCGCTGGGCCGGCTGGTGGAGGGCCGGACATCGCTGGTCATCGCGCACCGCTTGTCGACCATCCAGCGGGCCGACAGGATACTTGTCCTTCACAAAGGCGAGTTGCGCGAACAGGGCAACCACCAGGAACTCCTGGCGATGAAGGGGATCTACTGGAAGCTGTACCAACTGCAATACCAGGATCAGGAGACCGTCCGCCCGGCATAGCGCGAATAGATAGCGTGGGCCGAAGGGGGCAGGTTTTCCAGATCGAGGGCCATGGGAAGGAACTCGGCCGAGCCGGAACGGACCGCGGCCCCAAGTTCGGCGAAGCCCATGGCGCGGTACAACGGGGCGCGGGTGGTGATGCCGGAGATGATGGCGGTGCGCGCCCCGCGTTCCCGGAGGATTTCGAAGAGACGGGCGAGGAGGATCGTCAGCAAAGGCGTGCCGCGATAGGCGGGATCGACGGCGAGCAGACGGATCTCGAAAACCGGGCCGGGCAGCGTGGCGATGACCGATGGATCGGCAAGTTTCTTTTCGGCGGAGAAGGGCGGCCGGTCGTGGAACGAGACCATGGCGGCGGGATGGCCGGAATCGAAAGCAAGCAGGAACTGGCTGCGGGATTCGAGGGGATCGACGAGGAGGCCATCGGGCGAAGCGTCGTGCTGGCCGATCTCGCAGGCGAAGATCTGATTATTCATCCGGCGGATGGTGTCGAAGTCCTCGGTCGAATCCGCCAGCCGGATGCTCAGGTTCACGGCGCTTCGTTGCCGGCGGCGAGCGCGGCCTTGCGGACATTCACGCGCGTCAGCAGGATGAGGCCGGCGGCGAAGAAGACAACCTGCGAGAGGATGCCGAGCTGGTAGCTGCCGGTGAACTGAAGTGTGAGCGAGAACAGCAGAGGGGCGAGCCAGCTTGTGCCCTTGTCGCTGATCTCGTAGAGAGAGAAGTACTCGGCTTCCCTGCCCTTGGGGATCATCAACGAGAACAATGAGCGGCTGAGGGCCTGGCTGCCGCCCATGATGATAGCGACCAGTGCGGCGGCGATGAAGAAATGGGCGGTGGTCTTCACGAAAAAGACGCCTAGCATCAGAAGGATCCAGGCGACCAGGGCGAGTTCGACGGTTCGTTTGGCTGTCCAGCGTTTGGCGATTTCGTTCATGCCGAAGGCGCCGGCGACGGCGACGAATTGAACCATGAGGATGGCCAGGGTGAGCTGGGCCATGGGGATTTTGAGGTAGTCGCTGCCGAACTGTCCGGAGAGGGTGATGACTGCCTGGATGGCGTCGTTATAAAGCAGGTAGGCGCCCAGAAACAGCAGGGCTTGTGGGTAAGCTCTTAGGGATCGCAGGGTTGTCCAGAGTTGAAGAAATCCTCCGGAGAGCGCGCCGGCGCCGGCGTGGGGTAATAGCGGTGACGTGGGATTGCGCAGACCCAACATGGGGATGGCCGAGAACAGTGCCCACCAGACTCCAGCCGACGCGAGGCTGATCCTGACTGCGAGACCTTCGTCAAGGCCCCAGGAGGCGGCTTTGCCGTAGAGGAGCAGATTCAAGCCCAACAGGATGCCGCCGCCGAGATAGCCGACGCCCCAACCGCGTGAACTGACCGTGTCGCGTTCCTCCTCGCTCGATAGGCCGGGCAGAAATGCGTTGTAGATGACAATGGATGCGCCGAATGCGAGATTCGCGATAAGGAAGAGCGCGCCGCCGAGCAAATAGCGCGCGCCGTCGAGCCAGAACATGGCGATGGTCGCGCCGGCGCCGGTGTAGGCGAACAGGCCGAGCAGTTGCTTCTTGTGAGGGCTGCGGTCGGCAAGAGCCCCGGCGACGGGCAGGCAGAAGACCTGCGAGAGCACCGACAAAGAGATGAGATAGCCCCAATAGGAACGCGCATCGACAGGGATGCCGAGCGGGTAGATGAACCCGCCGGCGTCGGCGCCAGCCTTGGCGAGCACCGTAAGCCAAGGGCCGAGAAAGAGCGTGACGACGGTGGATGCGAAAGCCGAATTGGCGAAGTCGTAGCAGTACCAGGCGCGCTGTTGGCGGCGAAGGCTAGTGTCCTGCAAGGAGGTCCTCCGCGATCTTCTGAAGCGACGTGTAGTCCTTCTTTCCGTTGCCGAGTAGGGGGATCTTATCGATAGCGAACACGCGCCTTGGGATGGCGAGTTCGGGTGCGCCGAGTTCGCGGGCGGCGTGCTGGAGATGCTCGCGGCGCAGTTCAGCGTCCTGGGTGAGGAGCACGATCATCTCGCCGCGGGCCGGGTCGGGGCGGCTGATGGCAGCATGGATCGATGCGGGCGAGGCGGATTCGGCGATCCGCTCGACGACTTCGAGCGAGACCATCTCGCCGGCCAGTTTGGCGAAGCGCCTGAACCGCCCCTTGAGGACAAGGAACCCGTCCTCGTCCACCGCGGCCAGGTCGCCGGTGGAATACCAACCCGGCCCGTAGATGGAAGATGGCGGTTCAACAACGCCGGGATTCGAGTCGCGCAAGTAGCCCGACATCAGGTTAGGGCCGCGAACGTGCAACAGTCCCGCGTCTTCAATGCCTGGGACAGGCTCGAATCTGTATTCCATGCCGGGCAGGATTTCTCCGACCGTGCCGGACTTGGCTTTCATGTGAGTGTTGACGGCGATGACGGGCGCGCACTCCGTTGCGCCGTAACCTTCGAGGATACGCGCGCCGAAGCGTTCGCTGTAGAGATTGCGGACCTCGTCCGTGAGCTTTTCAGCGCCAGCCATGAGGAATCGGACTTTGCGGAAATCGTAAGGGTGGGCGCGGCGGGCGTAGTTCTTGAGGAAAGTGGGGGTGGCGAACATGACCGTGCAGTCGCGGTCGTAGAACATCTCGGGGATGACGGCATAGTGTAGCGGCGTGGGGTAAAGAAACGCGGGCATCCCGTTGAGGACTGGCAGCATGAATCCGGCTGTCAGACCGAAACTATGGAAAACGGGCATGGCAGAGAGGAAGCGATCTGACGGACCGACATCAACGACAGCCTTGATCTGGCGGACGTTGGCCAGCATGGCGCGGTTGCTGAGCACGACGCCCTTGGGCTTTCCCTCCGAGCCGGAGGTGAACAGGATGGCGGCCGGGTCTTCGGGTTGCGATTGCAGAGTGGCGCGGCGCGGCATACGTAAAGCGAAGAAGACGAGCCAGAGTTTGTCGCCGAGGGAGAGCTGAGCGCGGAGGTCTTCGAGAAGGACTATTTTGACGCCGGAGAGTTGCTCGACCAGCGGTTGCAATTTGGCGCGTTCGAGGAAAACGCGGGAGGTGAGGATGGTTTTGATACGGGCCGCGGTGCAGGCGCTTTGAACACCGTCGGCGCCGGCCGTGAAATTGATCATCGCCGGTACGCGGCGAATGCCGAGCAGGCCGAGGAACAGGGCCAGCGTGGCCGCGGCGTTTGGCAGGAGGACGCCGACCGATTCATTCTCGGAAGTCAATCGGGCGACAAGCCGGCCTAGGGCGAGCGAGGCCCGGAGCAGCGCGCCATAGGTCATCACCGTGCCCGATGCGTCTTCGATCATGGGCCGGCCGCGGCCATAGAAATCGACGGCATCCAGGAACGTCCGGTGAATCGTGGCCGATTTGGACGACTCGAGCATGATGCGCTGTAACAGGCGCCGCATCTCTTCGCTCGCCTTTCGGCGGCGGAGCTTCCCGGATGGAGCGTCCGGCATCACGATGACGTGTCCGGGATGGAAGACGACCCGAATTCTTGGGAACCATCGCAACGGAAAGCCGCCGGACATGCGGCTGACGCCACGGGCGTGAACAGCGCCGTCGATCCAGATGGGAGCGATTGTAGCGCCGGACTTGGCGGCAAGAAAGGCGGGTCCGTCATAGAACTTCATTAGTGAGCCGGTGACGGTGACGCGGCCCTCCGGGAAGATGACGACTGGCCGTCCGCCTTCGATCATCTCGATGATGGACTTCATGGCCATGGGGCGCATGGAGTCGAGGACGACGTGATCGACATGCTTCAGCAAGGCGCGGAATATCGGATTCCGCAGGACCTGTGTGTGGACGACCCAAAGCGGGTCGTCGGGCAGTGTGGCCCAGAGCAAAGGGGCGTCTAGAAACGACTGGTGGTTGGCGACGTAAATGAGTTTCGCGGCGCGTGCCGGTGAGCCCTCGACCTGAAGGCGGTAGAGGAGTCCGAGGAGGAGACGGACGATGAATCGAAGCATCCGGTTTGACTGTTTGTGCGGCCTTAGGACAGTGTACGACAGGGGCGCCAGAGATTTGACAACAGGGCCGCGAATTCGCTACAACAAGAAAGACGCACTGCTCCTGAGTAGCTCAATGGTAGAGCATCCGGCTGTTAACCGGAGGGTTGTAGGTTCGAGTCCTACCTCAGGAGCCAAACTAACCCCTTTAGTTTCAACGTACCCCCTACAAAACACGCCAGTTGCCGCGCTGCGCCCACGCCATGGCTGAAATTGAGAATTACCCATCCTTACCCGAATTTCCCCATCCTTCTCCTCCGGAGTACCCCCAGAATCCCCCCAGTGCTTCGCCAACGCTCCGTGCAAGGACAGGCGCGCCCGCTGCGCCGGAGCCCCGGCTGGGTAGGACGAGCCGTCTCGCCGCGCTGGGGCGTAACGTGCGCCAAGTGTGCGCGAACGGGGCGCAACGGACGCGGAGGGGAACTAGAGGCGGCACCGCGCGTGTTGCGGCCGCGCGTGTCTCGTTTCAAATGCGCGATATCGGTGAAGAACGGCTTACGGTATCCGGGGCATCGGCACAAGGCGATTGGGCCACGAAACACAAAGAGGGAGAATGGATGAATGGCCGTGCATACTGATCTCCGATCCATGTCCATCGAAGCGATTGAGGAATACCTCGCAATTGCCGAGCACTGCGTAAGCACGTCCAAGACGAATGGCGGACTCTACGGCTATCCGTCTGTTCTCTTGCTTTTCTGCGTCATCGACGCCCTTAGCAATTACGCCGGCCATCCCAAGAACACGCTACGTGGAATCCAATCCATCATTCCCGGCCTTACTGACAAGCAGATCAAGGATCTCAAGAACTGGTATCGCAACCTGCCCGCTCACCAAGCCATCATCATGCCGGGAACGCAACTCTCCGCCGAGCCCTCCGGTGCCCCCATCGAATTCGGCCCGAACGGGGAGCCGACACATATTCGCATCATTCCGTTTTGCCAACTCGTCAGGCGCGGATGGGACGCCTTCGACAAGAGCAGGATCAATCCGAAATTCGAGCAAAGGCAAATTCCCAAGCGACCGGTGGGTACACCAGGATCTTCACTCCCGGGCATCTCCGGTTGCTACGTGACGACGGCGAAGCCGTGACGACACGGACGTTTCTTCAAATCGATGTCCAGCAAGAAGAAGCGCTTGCCCTGGGCCAAGCAAAACCCGCAAGATCTCTTCGGGCGCACATTCATCCAAGGAGGACTGCACGGCCGCCCCGACCATGATCGTCTCCATCGGAAAGCCACGTCCGGAACCCACGTCCGGAACCCAGTAGACGCTGACCCGACTTTCTGCCACAATAGGCGATTCATGTCGATTCCAGACGGCAATCCTACAGCGGGGGAACGGTGGTTCTCTGTGAACGAGGTCGCTACCCATCTCGGAGTCGTAATCGACACAGTCTACCGTTGGATTGAGAACAAAGGGCTGCCGGCCCATCGCGTCGGTCGTCTGTGGAAGTGCAAATTGCCCGAAGTGGACGCATGGGTGAGAGGCGGTGGACCTGCTGACACCGGCTCCGGCGGTAAGAACTCCCAACGGCGGAGGAGTAAGTAAAATCCCACGATGAATCCACAGGACCTGAAACCCAATGTCATCGTGCGGGGACCTATGTTCCCGGAGCCCGTGAAGGTCATCCGGGTGGTCCCGATGGGCGGCTCCATCAAACTCGTGGGCCAGGGCATGAACACCGGGCTCGTGCACCAGCCCATCCTCTCGCCGGCACAACTGGCCAATCTTGAGGGCTCACCTGAACAGCAACCATTCGACGGCGATGCGACGAAGTTCAAGCTCGGCGTCGAAGCTTTACGGCTGGGGATCGCCTACGAATACGACCCCTACTTCTCCCTGTCGATCGCCAGAGTTGATCCGCTGCCACACCAGCTCGAGGCAGTTTACGACTACTTCTTGCGACTCCCCCGTATCCGCTTCCTTCTGGCTGACGATCCTGGTGCCGGCAAGACGATCATGGCGGGCCTGCTCATCAAAGAACTGAAGGTTCGTGGGCTGGTGAAGAGAATTCTCATCGTGACGCCGGCCAACCTCAGCTTCCAGTGGCAGCGGGAGCTCAAAGACAAGTTCCAGGAGAAATTCGAAGTCGTTCGCAGCGACGTCCTGCGCGCGAACTACGGCTCCAATCCCTGGCAAGAGAAGAACCAGGTCGTGACGTCGATCTCCTGGGTTTCTCGAATTGAAGATGCCAAGGAAAGCCTCCTCCGTAGCCATTGGGACCTGATCATTGTTGATGAGGCGCACAAGATGAGCGCCTACAGTTCCGACAAGAAGACGCTGGCCTACGAGCTGGGGGAACAGTTGTCGGAGATGACGGACCACTACCTCCTCATGACGGCAACGCCGCATAAGGGCGACCCAGAAAACTTCCGTCTGTTTCTGCAACTTCTGGACCGGGATGTCTACGGGGACGTCGCCAGTATCGACGAAGCCATTCGCAGGCACGAGGCTCCGTTTTACCTGCGCCGGGTAAAGGAAGCCCTTGTCCATTTTCCGGACCCGGATACCGGCGAGGTGCGGACTCTCTTCACAAAGAGGAAGGTAGAGACCATCGGCTTTGCCATCGACGACGAAGAGTGGGAACTCTACGATGCGCTTACCCGGTACGTCGAGGACCAGTCAATCAAGGCGGCGGCCGACAATTCCGCGCGCGGGCGGGCCGTTGGGTTCACGATGGCAATGCTGCAACGCCGGTTCGCCTCCAGTATCCGGGCCGCCCGACGAAGCCTGGAGCGAATGCGGGACAAGCGCCAGAAGATTTTGGGTAATCCCACGGCATACCGCCAGCAGCAGATCGACGCGCGGGTACCCGATGATTTCGACGATCTTCCGGAAGAAGAGCAGCAGGAAATCTTGGCCGCGCTCGAAGATGCGGTCATTTCCGTTGATCCAATTGCGTTGAAAGACGAGATCGGCCAACTGGATAAGCTTGTCGCGCAGTCGCTTGTGCTCGAAAAGCGTGAGGTCGAATCCAAGCTTCGGAAACTGCGTGAAGTGCTCACCCAGCAGGGCATCTTCGAAGATCCGAAGATGAAGCTCCTGATCTTCACGGAGCATAAGGACACGCTCGATTACCTAGTCGAGAAGATGCGCGACGAATGGCATCTCTCCGTTACGCAGATTCACGGCGGCATGAAGATCGGCGACCGCGACACTCCGGGTAGCCGGATCTATGCCGAGCGCGAGTTCCGTGAAAGCTGCCAGATCATGGCGGCAACCGAGGCAGCGGGCGAAGGCATCAATCTCCAGTTCTGCTGGTTCATGATCAACTACGACATTCCCTGGAATCCGGTGCGTCTGGAACAGCGGATGGGGCGTATCCACCGATACCTACAGGAGAAGGACTGCCTCATCCTCAACTTCGTCTCCACGAACACGCGAGAAGGGCGCGTTCTCCACAAGCTCTTCGAGCGGCTTCAGAGCATCGAGTCCGACCTGGACCCGGAGCAGACCGGCAAGATCTTCAATGTCCTTGGGGATGTCTTCGCCGCGAATCAGATTGAGCGAATGCTCCGCGAGATGTACACCGGGAACCTCTCCGAGGATGTCATCAAGAGCCGGATCGTGGAGCAGGTCGACGGCGAGCGATTCCGCAAGATCACCAACTCCACGCTGGAAGGACTGGCCAAGCGCTCCCTCAACCTCTCCGCAATCGTCGGCAAGTCAGCCGAGGCGAAGGAGCGGCGGCTGGTGCCCGAGGTGGTGGAGGACTTCTTCCTCCAGGCTGGGCCGATGCTTGGGGTGCATCCCAAGGAGATCACCAAAGGGAAGCACTGTTATCGAGTGGGCCGGGTCCCGAAGAACCTTTGGACTACGGGCGACCGGCTGGAACCGCGCTTCGGCAAGCTGGGCAAAGAATACAAGCAGATCGTCTTCGACAAGATCTACCTGTCAGAGGACCCCACCGTGGATTGGGTGACGCCCGGGCACCCGCTCTTCGAGGTTGTTCGGGAAGACCTGCTCCAGTCCGTCGGTCCGGACCTGGAACGCGGATCGGTATTCTTTGACGTAGCGCGAACACAACCGGCGCGCCTCGACGTGTATTCGGCGACGATCCGGGATGGCCTCGGAAACATTCTCCACCGGCGGCTGTTTGTGGTCGAGACGTCTATGGACGGTTCCCTCGCCGTTCGGCAACCGACGCTCTTCCTCGATGTGGTTCCAGCACCCGCCGGTACCGAACCGGGCATTGACGATGGGTTGCCGGGCAGCGACGTTGTAGAACAGGCCTTGATCGAGAAGGCTCTGGAGCCATTCCTCGAAGAGATTCAACAAACGCGCCTCAAGGAAATCGATACGATCTCCACCCACATGGAGATCAGTCTGAACGAGTTAATCCATCGCCAGAACCTTCGAATGGCTGAGTTGATGAGCGGTGACCACTCACGCGAAGCAAATCCTCTGCTTGCTGCCAACGTCAAGCAGGTGGAGGACAAGATCGACGAGCTCAACAACCGTTTGGAGACACGGCGCAAAGAAATCGAGCGCGAACGGTTCTGCACTATTGCAGATATCCAGCACCATGGCCGCGCGTGGGTCTTACCTCATCCAGAGCGGGCTGCGCCGAAGTTTGCTGCGATGGTGAGGGATGACGAGATCGAAAAGATCGCGATTCAGTCCGTCATCGCTCACGAAGAATCTCGCGGGTGGCGCGTCACCAGCGTGGAAGCGGAAAACCGCGGCTTTGATCTGATCTCCCGCCGGCCTCACCCGGAGGACCCGGAGACATCCGTTGAGGTGCGTTTCATTGAGGTAAAGGGCAGATCCGGTATCGGTGAAGTGGCCCTCACAACCAACGAATACAAAACGGCAGAACGGCTCAAGAAGGATTTCTGGCTCTACGTGGTGTTCAACTGCGGATCGACGCCGCAAATTCGGATCGTGCAAGATCCTGCCCGACTCGGCTGGGAACCGCTCGTCATAATCGAGCACTACCATGTAGCGGCGAAGGCGATTTTAGAGGCGAGTTGATGAAAACTTATCCAAAGCGGTTGATCGAAGTCGACCTGCCTATCAAACGAATCTCGGAACATGCACGGCCCGAAAAGACAACGGTCCACGGCAATATCTCAACATTGCACATCTGGTGGGCGCGACGGCCACATGCTGCATGCCGCGCAGTGCTCTGCGCCGCGCTCTGGCCCGACCCAGCCGACAAAGAATGTCCCCAGGAGTTCAGGACTGAGGCGTGCCGACTGCTTTCGGAGTTTGCGCGCCTTGCAGCTTCCGATAAGGCGCTTGCGGCGAAATGCTCCAAGGAGGCTTGGATCAAATGGCAAGCCATCACCAAGCAGGGCGGGCTCAGCGCTAACAACGAGGCACATTGGAACGTACTCCGCTTTTCCCTGCTCGACTTCATTGCTGATTTCTCGCATTGGAACAACCAAGCAACTCCTGAGTACCTCGAAACAGCACGCGCCCTTACAAAAGCTGCTCACAAGGCTCTTGGAGGTGAACCGGGCACAGTGCCATTCGTCTTTGATCCGTTCGCCGGTGGCGGCGCGATCCCGCTGGAGGCGTTACGGCTCGGCTTGGACGCATTCGCGAGTGATCTGAATCCCCTTGCGGTGGTGTTGAACAAAGTAGTGCTGGAGTTCATTCCTCGTTACGGGTCCAGGTTGGCGGATGCAGTGAAGACCCTTTCCGCCGAAATCAAGGAAGACGCCGCCAGGCACCTGTCTCCCTGCTACCCGGTGGACCCCGATGGTGGTACGCCCCTGACCTACTTGTGGGCCCGGACCATCAAGTGCGAAGGTCCAGGATGCGGGTACCGCATTCCTCTGATCCGCACGACCAAGCTTGGGGACCAGGTCAACCTTAAACTGACTGCCGATCAAATCACTAAGACCTTTCGAGTTTCGGTGGTGCATTCTGAGGCAGAAGATCGAGCGACGGTGAAGGGCGGCAGCGTTTCCTGTCCTGCACCAGGCTGTAACTTCACGACGCCTGCGGGCGCTGTGAAGAAGCAGCTCATCGAAAAACAAGGCGGTGCCAAGGATGCCCAACTCCTCGCTGTGCTTGTCGAGCATAAGGGTTCGCGTGTGTTTCGTTCCCCCTCCGGGCATGATGACGCTGCTGTTCGGGCGGCAGCTAATGCAAAACTCGGTGAACTGCCAAGTGCCAGGATCAACCCGATTCGGCCCCACAAGAACACTCGTGGCCTGAGTGCGGTAACTCGGATCGGGATCGCTCGGTTTGTCGACCTTTACAACAGCCGCCAGTTGCTCGCAGCCCAGGAATTCTCAGACGCGATCAGGAGGGCGATTGCGAAGAATGCCGGAGACGACCTTGGCGCGGCGGCCCTCACCGTGATAGGTCTTAGCTACGGAAGGTTGCTTCATCAAAACTGCAGTTCGTCTCGCTGGTTGAATAAGAGGGCAACGGTCGCGGGCGCTTTCGGAAAGCAAGCGCTCCAAGTAACGTGGGACTTTTCCGAAATAACGCCGCTCACGAAATCAGCAGGTAGTTGGGATGGCTCGGTCGAATGGGCGCTGAAGATCATCGAGATGAATCGATGTTTGACAGGTCAGGGATCGGTTGTGAGGGCCCCAGCGCAAGAATGTCCGCTTCCGAACGACTCAGCGACGCTACTCTTCACTGACCCGCCGTATTTTGCCGCGATTCCATATTCTGATCTGGCGAATTTCTTCTACGTGTGGGAGAGGCCGTTCTTCAGTGAAATCTACCCTGATCTCTTTCGCGCCCCAGAAATCGAGCAGGAGCGAGAGGTAATCGTCACCGATGCGAACGTCGGCCCAGGGGGCATCAAGAAGGACGAGCACTTCTTCAGAAGAGAGATGACCCTGTCTTTGACCCGAGCACGCGAGGTGCTCACGGGGTCCGGAATCGGCGTCGTTGTTTTCGCGGACACCAAGACCAGCAGTTGGGAAGCGTTGCTCGGCGCGGTCGTAGATAGCGGTTGGGTAATTACGGCGTCGTGGCCGATCGACACAGAAAGCCAAAACAGAACTCAAGCTCAGGGTTCCGCGTCGCTTCAATCCTCGGTGCATCTGGTTGTACGCCCTCGGGAGAATGCGGACGGAACCCAACCAGTGGACAATGTCGGGGATTGGAGGGACGTTCTCACGGAATTGCCGAAGCGAATCCACGAATGGATGCCGAGGCTGCAAAGTGAAGGAGTCGTAGGAGCCGATGCTATCTTCGCCTGCTTGGGGCCAGCCCTTGAGGGCTTCTCACGCTACTCACGGGTTGAGAAACCAAACGGCGAAGTTGTTGAGCTGAAGGAGTATCTGGTGCAGGTTTGGGCTGCGGTATCCCGCGAGGCCTTATCGATGATCTTCGCGGGCGCCGACACGACAGGCTTTGAGGAAGACGCCCGCCTGACGGCCATGTGGCTGTGGACGCTATCTCCCGGACCATCCAACGGAGGGAGCACCGGAGCGGGCGATATTGAAGAGAACATCGACGAGGACACCGACGAAAAGCCGGTCAAGACCGGGAAGGCTACCGGTTTCACACTAGAATATGACGCCGCTCGCAAGATCGCTCAGGGGTTGGGAGCTCATCTCGAATTGATGGCAAACCTCGTTGAAGTCAAGGGCGAGACCGCTCGCTTGCTGCCCGTGGCCGAACGGACAAAGGCATTGTTCGGCAAAGAGGGCACGGAATCACCATCTGCGAAACGGAAGAAGTCGGCGCAGCTCTCGCTGCCAGGATTGCTGGAAGAATTGGAGCAGGAAGACAGCGGGTGGACTCTTCAGAACGCTGCGAAGCCCGGCAACACCAGATTGGATCGCCTGCACCAGGCGATGATTCTATTCGCCGCCGGTCGCGGCGAAGCTCTGCGACGTTTTCTGGTTGATGACGGCGTGGGCAAGGACCAGAAGTTTTGGAGCCTCGCCCAATCGCTCTGCGCGCTGTATCCGAGTGGCACGGACGAGCGCCGTTGGTCGGAAGGCGTGCTCGCACGGAAGAAGGGATTGGGACTCTGATGCAATACGTCGTTTATTGCGATGAGAGCCGGCACGACGGTGGTTGTGGTGCGCCCTTCATGGCGATTGGCAGCTTGTGGACACCTCGCGAACACAAATTGCAGCTGACCAAAACCACGAGGGCTCTCTTCCGGCAAGTAGGACTGAATTCCGAAGTGAAGTGGAGCAAAGTGAGCACGTCGCGTCTCGATGCATACAAGAAGATCGTGGACTTTTTCTTCGCGACAGACGCACTCCGATTCCGGGTCATCGTCGTCGATCAGGCCAAATTCGATCCGCAACGGTTTCACGGCGGCGACCGCGAGCTCGGCTTCTATAAGTTCTACTACGAGTTATTGATCCGATGGTTGGAACCCGGGAACGAGTATCTGGTGTTGCTCGACTTCAAGCAGAACCAGGGTGCGAGCCGTTATCGGGATCTGAGGGCGATTCTCTCCCGAAAACTCAGAGGTGAGGCAAAGATCCTTGACTTGACAGTGATTGACTCTGCGGAGACCCCCCTGGCACAGCTTTGCGATCTACTCACTGGCGCCGTAGCTTCGGCCTGGTGTGGTGACACCGATCCGGGCAGCGCAAAGGCTGAATTGGTTTCCCACATCACTCGACATCGCGGACTACCATTTCTGAAGATCGCTTCTGCGAGCCCGGCCATCTCAAAATTCAACGTCTTCCAGATTGAGTTGCAGTGAGGAGCGCACCCATTGTCGATCGATCTCAACGCGCTCTTGCTAAATCTGACCGGGTTAACGGATGCGGATGTCGAGGCTTTGGGCCGGGCCGAATACAGACTCTTATACGCCAGAGGCGACGGGCGAAGTTCCCTCAAGGCGTACGATGGTGTGGAAGTGGTGTTCTTCGAGGATCGCTTCGACCATGCTTTCTTCACTACTGCGGACCGATACCGCAGACCCGAGGCCAAGAATCTGCTCGCGCGGGACCGAGTGGAGAGAATCGCATGGATCGGGCCTATCCTGCGGGGCGAAGTGGTCGGCACTCAATGTTGGGAGTCGAGTCCCGTCCATGGAAGCGATCCACGGAAGAACCGGCTGTGTATTGCGTCGAGCGAGTTGTACGTGATTTTCTTAGAACCGTTGCGAAGTGGCAACTGGAAGTTCTCGACTGCCTACGTCGCAAGGGGTGCCCAGGCGACGGAGTACAAGCGAGGGAGAAAATCCGTCTGGAGAGTTTGAGGTCGCCCCGTGATTACCTGGCTCACGGGGCCAGAAGCCTTGTCCGCCGCCATAAGGCGTGGAGTAGCTGCTGGTTTGCACCAGCATCGTCCTCATTGTACGCGAAAGACCTCCGACGCTTCAAGAGAAATCTGTAAAGGATTGATATATATGGCTTTGCTGAAACCATGGTACAAGGTCGTCACCCCTCGTGAGGATCTCCGTGAGTCGAAACCCCTTGATGCCTCCGAATTCGCCGTTCACTTGGACCAGGTCCGAGACGGACGAGCGCCCGCCGTCTACAGGAACCCCGACGACTTCATGGATCGCACCTACCTGACTCGTTCGCTTCTGGAACTCGCTGGACAGGTGGTCCGGCGGCTCTCCGGCGAGAGGACCGAAACGTCAGCCGTGTTCAACCTGGCCACTCAATTCGGAGGCGGGAAAACTCACGCGCTGACTCTGCTGTACCACTTGGCGAAGAACGGCCCGAAATCTCATAGCTGGACGGGCGTCCGCAGTATCCTCGACAAGGCAGGGGTGTCCTCCGTTCCCGAGGCGGCGGTCGCGGTCTTCGTCGGCACCGAGTTCGACTCGATTACCGGTCGTGGCGGCGTTGACGGGACCCCGCTCCGCAAAACCCCGTGGGGTGAGATTGCGTGGCAACTCGGTGGTGAGGCCGGATTTGCCGCTGTGGCAGAGCATGACCGCCAGTTTGTTGAACCGAAGGGTGACGTGATCCAGGCTTTCCTGCCGAAGGACAAGCCCAGTCTCATTCTGATGGACGAGGTGATCAACTACACGAGCACGTACCGTCACAAGGGCTACCATCGCGCCCTGTACAACTTCATTCAATCCCTCTCGGAGCAAGCGCGCGGATCGGACAAGGTCGTCCTGCTGGTATCCATTCCGGCCTCGGAGATGCCGTATAGCTCCGACGATGAAGCGGATGAGCAGTGGTTCAAGAAGATGCTTGACCGGGTCGGTAAGCCGATCATGATGGCCGCTGAGTCGGAAACGGCGGAGATCATCCGGCGTCGCCTGTTCGAATGGCAAGGACTGAACGACGATGCCAAACGAACCATCGCGGAGTATTCCGATTGGATCATTGAGCACCGGCAGCAGATCCCAAATTGGTTCCCGATCGACACCGCGCGCGAGGCTTTCGCCGCCACCTATCCGCTGCACCCCAGCGTCCTCTCGGTCTTTGAACGAAAATGGCAGACCTTGCCACGCTTCCAGCGGACCAGAGGCGTACTGCGATTGTTGGCCCTGTGGGTCTCCCGCGCCTACCAAGAGGGTTTCCAGGGTGCTCACAAGGACCCACTCATCGGACTTGGAACGGCTCCGCTGGATGACCCGATGTTCCGATCCGCGCTCTTTGAGCAGTTGGGGGAGAACAAGCTCGAGGGTGCCGTCACGACCGACATTTGCGGAAAGAAGGACTCCCACGCCATTCGCCTGGATGCGGAGGCCGTGGACACAATCCGCAAGGCTCGCCTGAACCGAAAGGTGGCAACGTCGATCTTCTTCGAGTCAAACGGCGGCCAGGCGCGTGCCGAGGCCACGATACCGGAAATCCGATTGGCGGTGGCGGAACCGTCACTCGATATCGGCAACGTCGAGACGGTGGTCGATGCTTTGGAGAATGCCTGCTACTTCCTTTCGGTAGACCGGAACCGCTATCGATTCGGACTGAGTGCGAACCTGAACAAGCTGCTCGCCGACAAGCGAGCCAGCATCCAGCAGCCCCGGATCGATGATCGGGTACGAGTCGAGGTGCAGGCGGTCTTCGCTCAGGGGCTCCCCATTGACCGCATTTACTTCCCTACCAAGAGCTCTCAGATTCCGAATCGAGCGGCGCTCACCATCGTGGTGCTGCCTCCGGAGAACGGCGACATCGAGGAAACCAAAACACTCCAGTTGGTCGACTCGATGACCAAGCAAAGCGGAACGTCGGATCGCACATTCAAGAGCGCGCTCATTTGGTGTGTACCGGACTCCGGGCGGCAGCTTTGCGATGAGGCGAGGAAGTTGCTGGCGTGGGAGGACATCCAGGAGGAGGCGGCCGAGCTCAAGCTGGAGGACCTGCAACGAAAGCAACTCGCCGAGAACCAGGCTAAGTCGAAGCGAGACCTTCGGGAGTCCGTCTGGCGCACGTACAAGACGGTCATGCTGCTCGCGAAAGACAACTCCATCCGCAGCATTGACCTTGGCCTGGTACACTCCAGCGCCGACACATCTCTGGTCGGATTCATCGTAAACCGGCTGAAGCAGGACGGCGACATTTCCGAAGGCATCAGCCCGAAGTTCCTGGTGCGGAATTGGTCAGGCGCCCATAAGGAATGGAGCACCAAGGCGGTGAAGGACGCCGTCTTTGCGTCACCGCTGTTTCCGCGACTGCTCAACGGCGATCTGATCCGGGATACCATCGCACGGGGTGTGAGCAACAGCGTCCTGGCCTACGTCGGGAAGACCGCCGCCGGGGGCTACGACCCGTTCGTGTTCGGCGTCAGCATAGGCCCCCAGGAGGTGGAGATCTCCGAAGACGTCTACGTCATCACCGCTGAGACCGCCGAGGGGTATAAGCAATCGCTTTCCGCGCCGCCGAAGGCCGTTGGGAGCGGGAATCTCTTCGAAACCGACGGCTCGCCGACCACAGGTGGTTCCAGCGTTACCGAAACCACAGAAACCGGCGGAGGCAAGAAGCCTGTTCCATTGCCCGTCACGGACAAGATCGCAGTTCTCCACTGGTCCGGCGAGGTTCCGGCTCAGAAGTGGATGAACTTCTACACGAAAGTGCTGTCACGGTTCGCCACGATCAAGAGTCTTCGGTTGACAGTGGCCGTGGAGGTCGCGCCAGAGGGTGGCGTATCCAAACAGTCCGTCGAAGAAACGAGGACGGCACTACGGGAACTGGGATTGAAAGACACCTTGCAGTAAGGTAGCCCAGCACGCCCCGATGCACGAATTCGGTCGCCACATCTGCCGCTGCCCCCACGGGAGCCGCGGTAGTCATCGGGACGCATCTCCCTATATAGGAAACTAATTTCTTCGTCTGGGACGACGACTTTCCAAAGGCGTTCTCAACCGCGCGCAGGTGTGAAGCAATCGGGTGACCAACACGGATTAGCAGGTCCAAATCCGTTGAAGAAACAGTCTTGGTACTCGTGGTAGCCATGACCTTCAATGGATACCGCTGAATCGCTGTCTCTTTGTAATCACTTGGTACTCGTGGTAGCCATGGTGAGCATTCTGATGATGTTGTCTGCCGGGACGAAGAACTATTGTTTCTATATAAGGACCAGTCCCCGCACTGACGCGATCAGGTAACCGTTGGTAGCCATGGTATGTATGGTAGGCATCGCGCGATGTTTTGGCGTCCTGAGTGCTCTCAACCAACAGAAAACAACGGCGCTTTGTGAATAAAAACATTGACGCCGCATTCTGTTCTTGAGAAAATAAGTGCAGACGCGCAGTTTGTGTTGCTTCTGCGCCATACGAGCGATGGGACGCTCGTTAATCCCCTCCCTCTACAGCAGCACTCGAAGTGTCCCCTATGAAGCAAAACCAAATGATCCCGTTCTACTCGGCGGATGGTAGATCGCTTGGATTTCGAACGCTTTCAGCCGCAGAACGACTGGTTGCTGGCGGATACGTGAAGGCCTCATACGGGCGGAAGAAAGGCCTCCGGGCGATTTGGTTATGCAAGGAAGACGGTAGCAACCCGGTCGAGACGCACGCGCAGGCGGGCACGCGCTACAGCTTCCTTCAGAACCTCGGCAACGGCAGGCGCTGCTGGGAGCTTCGCCGAGTCGATGGGCGAGACGACGACGGCATGCCGGTGACGACGCGTGGCGTCTTCCTCCAAGTGATCAAGGATTGCTTAGTCGCGTGAAAGATCGACGGCAGCCTGGCTGACGGTACGCGGCCCGGCTCCCGGGCGCATGACGAAGACTCTGACGGGTCTGTGAACGGTGAGGAATCAACCAGTACAAGAAAGCTTGGGTCCTTCCTGGCGACCTTCTACTGCGGGTGGACCCATCGCACAATCGCTCTTGTTACAGAGGATTATTCAGGTGCGCAGGGCAGGTGCGCAGGCAGGTGCGCACCCAGGTAAGTGAATGAATCTAAACGCACAAGGGTGCGCACCTTGGGAGTCGACCTGATGGGCGTCTCGATTCGATCGTATGCACGGTCGCGTGGGTGTGCCGAGAGCGCCGTCCGGAAGGCGATTGCGAGCAAACGGATCACGCTGAACGAGGACGGGACCATCGATCTGGAGCGGGCGAACCAGGAATGGGCGCGGAACACGTTCGCGGGCAAGACTCTACACCAGGCGGCCAAACCGCAGGTGGTGCCGCTCAGGACGCCAGCCCCACCGCTGCGTGGTGGTTCGGGCATGCCGGGTCAGCCGGAAGTATCGAACGATCCTGTTTCCGCCTATCTGCGGGCCCGCGCGGTGACGGAGACGTTCAAGGCGAAGACGGCGCAATTGGAGTATGAGGAGCGCGCCGGCAAAC
>CAZLDN010000001.1:0-88809 GCA_964558355.1 uncultured Candidatus Solibacter sp. | reverse complement strand
TGTGTGAGAATCGCCCATTCCTTCAGGCTCATCTTGTATGAGACAAGACTGGCACAAGGCCTCAAATGGGCCGGTGTTGTATACTGGAGCACATTACAAGGAGACCGTTCATCATGCAAGTGCCATTCTACGGACATGTCAAGCAGTACCACAGCATCAAGTCTGAAATAGACGCCAACCTCAACGAAGTCCTCGAAAGCGGACAGTATGTGATGGGGCCGATGCTGACCCGCTTCGAAAAGGAGCTGGCCGCCTATCACGGGACGGAATACGCCATCGGCGTTGGCAACGGAACCGACGCGATCTGGCTGTCCTTAATGGCCCTCGACATCGGTCCTGGAGACGAATGCATCACCACCACCAACACGTTCTTCGCCACGGCCGAGGCCATTTGGGTCGCGGGGGCGACGGCCGTTCTCGTGGACTCGGACGCGAGGACGAACTGTATCGACCCGGCCGCGATTGAAGCCGCCATCACGCCGAAGACCAAGGCTATCGTGCCGGTCCACCTCTACGGCCAGTGCGCCGACATGAAGGCCATCCGCAAGATCGCCGACAAGCATAATCTCTTCGTGATCGAAGACAACGCGCAAGCGTTCGGCGCCGCGGGCGACGGCTTCAAGATCGGCGAGTTGAGCGACGCCGTTTGCACCAGCTTCATCATCCAGAAGAACCTGGGCACCTTCGGGGATGGCGGCGCGGTGGTCACCAACAATGCCCAGGTGGATCGAGTTGTCCGCCGGCTGCGCAACCACGGGTCGGAGAAGCGCTCCTGCCACAGCTACGGTTTCAACAGCCGCCTCGATGACATCCACGCCGCGGTGTTGAGCGCCAAGCTGAAACACATCGACGAGTGGAACAATGTTCGCCGGAAGTTGGCGGCCCGGTATACAGCCGGACTCGCCGGGGCGAAGACGCTTACGCTCCCCTACGAGATGCCTGGATACCACCACATCTTCCACCTCTACGTCATCGAGACCAATAAGCCGGAGAGCCGCGATCAGCTGCTGGGTTTCCTCAACCAGGCCGGCGTCGACGCCAAGTGCCACTATCCCATCGCCATCCACCAGCAGGAAGGCTATCCGTGGGGCAAAGAGGCCAGGATTGCCGGTCCCGTCCCGAACTCGGAACGCAACGCCGGCTGCTGTGTTTCACTGCCGATGTTCCCCGAACTGACGGAACAGGAAGTGGACTTCACAATTGAGAAGGTCCTCGAGTGGGACGCCCGCGCGGAGTAGGACATGGATAAGAAGTACAGGGTTGTCGTTGTCGGCATGGGTAAGCGCGGAATGCACCATGCCGCCACGTTCCAGGCAAACGGCCGATTCGACGTCGTTGGCGTCTGCGATATCGACCAGACACGGCTCGACGCCGCTGCCGCCAAGCTGGGCGTCGCAGTAAAGGGGACGGATGCGGGCCAGGTGGCCCGCGATGTCAAGCCGGATGTCTTCTGCTTCTGCACGATGGCCAACGTGCGCACTCCGATGATCCAGGCGGGCATCGACAGCGGCGCCCGGCTGATCGCCATGGAGAAGCCTGTCGCCCTGACCAGCGCCGAGGGTTTCGAGATCCGGCGGCTGGTGGAATCGAGCGGCGTGAAGGTTGTCGTGAGCCATCAACATCGCTATGGGACGCACTACCAGGCGGTGAAGGATGTCATCGCGAGCGGCGCGCTCGGCCGCATCCACACGGTGTACGGAACCGCGACCGGGTGGATGATGCACATGATCTCCCACCTGATCGACTACATGCGCTGGTACAACGGCGAGGCCGAAGCCGAATGGGTCATGGCTCAGGCAGCCGGCCGCGGAAAGCTGGCCGATGCGCATCCTTCGCCGGATTACATTGGCGGCTTCATCCAGTTCACGAACGGCGTACGCGGAGTGGTGGAGTGCGGCGCCGGCGCGCCGGATGTCCCCGAAGTCGATTACTGGTGGCGCAAATGCCGCATCGGAGCGCAGGGAAGCCTGGGCTTCGCCGAAGTCCTGACGGGCGGCGGATGGCGTGCGGTCACCACGCAGGGTTCATCCTCAGGGGAGGGGTGCATGAACTATGACCTGGACATGCCGCCCTATGTTCAGCAGATGGCTGACTGGTTGGATGATGAAGCAAAGGTTCACCCCTGCAACTTCGAGAGCGCCTACAAGGGATTCGAGATCATGATGGCGCTTAGCCGGTCCGCGGCCGGGGGCGGGCAGGTAGCGCTTCCCCTGACCTCCGGACCAAACGAACTGGAGTTGCTGCAAGCCGCCTTGCCTGACCGGAAAGTGCTGTTCTCCATGCCGGCGAATGCGAAAGAGTACCCGGTTTAGGGAAGTAGCAGGACTCACTGCGCCTATCGCACATCTCGAACTGCATGAGAGCGTGGGGCTTGTGTGTCCTCCGTCAATCCCTTCGACTGGCGCTCAGATCTGGTCATCGTCAAGCCTGAGACCGTCATCGCCTGGCGCCGCAAAGGCTTCCGCCTCTTCTGGACATGGGAAATCCGACACGGGAAGTCCGGCCGGCCGTGTCCAAAGAAACCCGGGAGTTGATCCGCAAGATGAGCCGCGAGAACCAGTTGTGGGGCGCCCCGCGCAACCACGGCGAACTGCTCAAGCCTGGCATCGGCATTGGCGAGACCAGCGTTGGCAAGTACATGGTGCGCCACCGCAAGCCACCGCCTCCGGTTGACTGCGTGCTGATATCATGCCCCCAGTGTGCGGCCGGATTGCGCGCCGCGGAAGATGGGTTCACTGGACGGATACGATTCAGACCTGCTGGCGTGAACGGAGCTTGCGGCCGGCGCCGGGCCTTCTCCAGGCGGGTTCGTTGCCCTGAGCGGGAGCGGGTGGGGCGGCCAAAACGTCCTGCGCCGCAGGACCAAGCCCAGCAAACCCGGTCGGGCTCGCCGACAGGAGAGAGCCGGCTCCCATCTCAGCCTGCGCTCTAATCTGGTAGGTTGCCGCGGCGGTCAACATCAGCATGTAAGGGAAATCGTAGCTTACTCGCGTCAGGAAGGTCGACCCGACCGCATAGCCGGCAAGTGCGATCCAGACGGCCTCGGACCACCCCGCCATCTCCGGGTCACTTTCGTGGAGCCGCTTCGCGTAACCTCGGAGCCAGAAGATGCTGCCGAAGAGAAGTCCGCAATAGAGCAACGTCGTAGGGTATCCGGAATCGGCGAGCAACTGGAGGTAGGTGTTATGAACCACCAGTCTCGAGTTTGCGTATTCGCCGCCAAGGTAGTCCCCGGCAATCTCTCTGTAGTTGTCTCCGCCGAATCCCACTCCGAAGAGGGGATAGTCCTGGCTGACCTTGAAGGCGGCTTTCCAGAAGGCGAGCCGGCCGGTCGCCGATTGGTCTTCCTCATAGTTCGCCAGGGTTGCCATACGGTTCACTAGCGAATCCCTCACCAGCCACGCTCCAGGCAGGGCTAACAGGCCAACGGCGACGAAGGCCAAAGCTCTATGTTTTGAACGCCAAGCCATCAAGACCATCACAAAGGCGAGTGCGAGGATCCCTCCTCGCGAGTGACACATAGCGATCGCGGCAAGCGACGTAAACAGGAAGAAACCGAACATGCACTTCAGCGGCAGGAACGATGAGAGGCGGGCCGCGTACCACAACAATGGGACACCGGTGACGAGCGCCAAGGCCAGCAGATTATTATCGTTCAGCAGTCCTCCGGTACCCTGGACAAACGACACGCCTCCGGCTAGAATCCCATACAGGCCCAACTTCGTCCCCAGCAATCCGATCGAGCCGCCTAGCACCAGCAACAGCAGCCGGAGTTGATCCCTGGTCTGGATGAGGAGGGGGATGAGCAGGAGAATCCCGCTGAACGTGATGAAGTAAGTGTATTGGGGGAAACACAACGCTCTGATTTGAGCGGTGAGGACGGACAAGCCGCTCCAAACCTGAAACCCGATGAAGATCCACACGAACGGGTTTCGCATGAGTGCCATGGCATGGGGCAACGCCCGCAGGGAGCTTGCCGCCGTGACAACCGCCAGGATCATCGAATACGGCCGGCCGGAGGAGTACGCCATGATGTCGGGCCGGAGCAGGGAAAACCAGAGATAGCCAAACAGGCCGAAGCGAGGCGAGAACACCGCCATGACGCTGAGGAGCGCAACGATCACCATGAGCACGGCATCACGCATTCCCTGGTCTCCTCGTCTTCACGTTTCGGCTGTCCTTCTCTCGGGATACCCCTTCATTATCCCATCGGCCGCGCCTCCGAGAACATGAGCGGCCCGGGACAATCGAGAAGTCCTCGATACTTGTTCCGGGCCGCTCCGTTGCCGGCGTCACATCAAGGATTCACCAAGAGGGTTCCTGAAGCGCGTCCCGTCCGGCAACTGATCCTGTAGTAGTGCGCCCCAGGCTGCAGCCCTGACGATTGGAAGCGCTGAACCCTGCCAGGAGCGTCAGCGAAGGGATCGCCGGCGTCGCTGCTTGCCGGCGGAGGCGAAATCCCAAGATACACACGGCAGGCCTCCCCAGTAGGAGCGGTCCACCGCAGACTCGCGGTTCCGCTGGCACTCTCCGTCTGAACATTCTCGACCCTCTCGCGTGGAACCACGGCCCACTGCGGATTGCCCTGGTAGGTCTGATAGGGCAGGGCTTCGCTGAAGACGTGATACGCTTGCCTGGGCGAGTAGTCGCCGATCTTGTCCGCATCGGCCATCATCGCCAACGCGGCCCGCGCCAGCACGGGGTAGCCGCCCTGGTACTCATAGGAGAACACGTCCCAGAAGCCGGGCAACCAGGTGACCGTGGCTCCGGCAGTGTGCGCGGCCGCGGTCGATCCCCACACGCCGCGCTGCGAGACCGGCAACGTGGACTTGCCGGACGAGGGGATATTGGTAGAGGCGTCTCCCGTCAACCGAACATACTCA
The DNA here is from genome assembly GCA_964558355.1 of uncultured Candidatus Solibacter sp. Classification (GTDB taxonomy): domain Bacteria; phylum Acidobacteriota; class Terriglobia; order Bryobacterales; family Bryobacteraceae; genus PNKE01. Next base: position 83,926 of record CAZLDN010000001.1, on the reverse strand, counting down.
TTGTCAATCTTCGCCCACGAAGTCTGGAGCCACCCATACGCGGTGGATGCCCAGTCCACACTTGGCACAACCAGCGTGGTTTGTGAGTCCGTCATGTCCGCATCGAGCGCCCAGGAGGTTATGAAGGATGCGTTGCAGCCGGCGAACGTGGTGCAGAATGGGGTAGTCCCGCTGCCCCAAGCCCAATCCATCGCCCTCATCAAATACATCGACGTGGGGTTCGACAGAACTCGCCCGGCATAGTGAGCGGCAAGCCCGTCGCGGACGTGCTTGAACATCGGCTGACTATCCGTGTCCACAATAGCCCCGGTCCCCGTAACCCAGGCAAGCGAAGAGGCGACGTAGCTCACCCAATACCCCGGCGCTCTCCGATGCGTGTCCGTGATCTGGTCCGTGCTGGAGGTCTGCGGATAGGGGAACACCGGCACGAAAACCGGGTTCGACGCGGGAGTCATACCGCTTGCCGCAATCCAGGTGTAGCGGCCCGCGCACCACATATCCGCCGTCCCTGCCGTCGCATCGCTGCGAACGTAAGTTGGGCAGAGCGGATCAGCCGGAACGTGCGCCCCGGTCGTGTGCATCATGACTCCTTCATGGAACGCGGCGTTATCGGAGAGTTTGTTCTTGAAGTACGCCTTTTCAATGTCCCCATCCGGGGTAAGGATGGTGGCCCACGCGAGGTTCCGCATGATCCATGCCGTGTTCCGGTAGGCCGCAGGCGTGTAGATGATGCCCCTCTGCCCTTGACGGGCAGAGATTGTTGTCCCGCTGCCGACGCCCGCCGTCTGAGTCGCCACGGCGAACGCGGCCTCGAACTGCGCCCCGGTGATGTAGTAGTGGTAGCCGGTCAGGAAGGCCGGGATGGAGTTGAACGACGGCGCATGGGATGTATAGTTCGTCTCGCCATCCGCGGTCCACGAACCACGGTAGGGATTCGCGGTCGCCGAAATCCGCCCGTCACACGGGCTGGCCTCGCACACATAGGTCTTTGGGGTCGTATACGTCGCCTCGAATGTGCCGGATGCCCACAGTCCAGGTCGCGCCCAAATGCTCACCGGATGGCCAACCGCATTGTCTGTTCCAGCGTTGGCGTAATAGGTTAGGTCTGTCGCTGTCTCCATGTAGTGAATCGGCGCATGGCTTCCAGCGTCGGCGTTGCCGATGACGAGTTTGTCCCAAATCTCCTTCTTCTTCGCCGTCGTGACCCCGCCGTTCCCCATCAGGTAGAAGTAATACAGATACCAGCGGGCATTGAGGCCGATGTCGCCTCTCGCCCCGGTGCCTCCGATAGCCTTCTGCCAACTGGCGCAGAAGGACGTGTTGGCGTCGCACCACTGAGGTTCGTCGCTGCCGAGACGAGAGGCGTAGGAGGCCAGTTCCCCATCGGCCAGCGTCGTGGCAACACCAAGCGAGTGATCGTACGGCGGAACCAGCTTCGTGTGAATCAGGTAGAGGAAGTTGTAGTCAACCACGACGGCCCCAGGAGCGGTTCCGCTCCATGTGAGCTTATGCCGGCGGCTCCGGGCGTGGAACGATTTGCCGGTGACACTGTAGGCTGTTGTCGCCTCTGCGTTGCCCGTCTTGAGGATCAGGCCGATAGAGTCGAACCTCTGGAACCGGGTAACCGAGGCATTCCAGAGTTGCGCGTCTACCTCCACCCCACCCCAGGCCGTGAGCGTCCCGGCGCCGTCCGGGTCAGGATAGAACCGGACCTCGAAGACGGGGTGGAGGGACTTGTACTTATTATCTGTTGGCGCTCCCCATCCAGTCGTGTACTGCCAGCCGAAGTCATAAGACAGAGCCGTTGAGAGGTCCTCGATGAGGACGCCCGTCACCACAGGCCCGCGCAGCCAGTACCGCCATGCCCCGGCATTGAGCATCGTACGGGCCGAGGCCGAATACTCGATGCTGTTCACCGTCCCGTACCACGTTGCGGACCACACCCCTCCAGCGTCGTAGTCGAGCATCTGCGTTTGCGTGAGCGCCGCCGCCTGGCACGTTGCCAGATTTCCCAGATGGCATGGGTTTGAGTCGGTAACGAAGTCCACAGCGGCGGACCCGTTCGCGGTCAAATCCAACCGGAACGAGACATGCGCGGCCATGACTGAGCCATCCGGCCACGCCGTCTTTACGTCCACTTGCCATACAGACGGGACACTCCCGCCGATTCGAGGCTTGGGGTACGTCCCACTGGCAAACTCACCCTGCGCGAATGAGCGGTAGATCGTCGTGGGCCGCGCGGTCTGAGACGCGCCTCCGGCTTCGCGGATGGTGACGTTGTTGTCTAGCGCCAATAAGGGCAGACAGAGCAGTATGAAGTGAAGTCGCATCAAACCCCCATGGATGTCCTGATCGCCGTGGTGTCCGCCGCGATCTGTTTGAGTATCGTATCCTGCGCAGTTGTGAGTTGGCCAGTTCCCGGCGCCGGCTCATGCTGCGTGAGGTCGGTGCGGACCACCAACCCGCCCCTGCCGCCGAAGGTCACGGTCTCGAAGCGCTCGTTTGGCAAGAGGGACCGGCAAGGCATCTGGACCTCGGGCCGCACGTCCTGCTCTCCGTCGATAGGCACGTCCGGAACAAAGCCAGGCCCGCCGTCTGAACCCAGCGACCACCGGCCTGGAGATCCCACGCCTTTGGCGAATCGATTCGACAGTACGGCGGCCGCGTCGAACTCGGCGTTCCCGTTGCTGATGTTCATCCGCCTCCGAGGCTCCATCCCCCAGACGATCTTCCACGGCCAGGGGTCGCCCGCGGCGGCCAACGCAAAAGCGGTCCCGCATTGGGCGTTGATTTCAGACACAACTGACCTGGCCAGCGTCAGATCCACCAGCGTCTCTCCACTGATCTGGAGCCTGTCTCCGTCTGGCCCCACGACCACTGCCAATGTCGCAACCGTGTTCACGTACTTCGGCCACACGAGCACACCAGGCAGATTCGGCGTGGCCGCTTCCCGCTTGGTCATGGCCATCTTGCGGATGACCTTCTTCGTGCTGTCCCAGACCTGGATCTCGCACAGTTCGTTGGCCGGGTCCGTGCTGCCTTCGAGCACATCGGTGAAGAACCACCGCTTGATCTGCCGCTTGGGATCGTATGCGGGAGCCTGCTCCCCATGCATTTCCTGGTAGACCGCCCGCGTCAGCCGCGGACTGGTGAACAGTTTTTCGACTCCGTATCGCGCCTCGTCCGGCTGCGCCGGAATGACTGGATTGCTGATCGGCATTGTTGTCTCTCCTATTGACTCTTTCGCGCCCAGGCGACGATCGCGTTGCGGCGCCGGCTCGCTGAGGGGTATTCATCCGCTCCCACATCCCATGTCCCAAACCTTGTTTCCCCGTCGATGTCAGAGGAGAACAGGCCGGAACCGGGGTCACTCACGCCCTGGTCCTTCGCCCCTACGTCGGACTCCTGAAGGTGGTAGTCCGACGACCCCGAGTTCACAAAGGTGAACGTCCGCGAGGCTGCGTCGTGCGTGTTCCCGCCGCCAGTGACCGAGTAGCCAAGAGTGCTCACGTTGGTCCGGTTGTAATCAGTGCCAGCCGCGAACGTCCCATACCCAAGCTGCGTCGTCACGCTGACAAGGTTGTTCTTCGCCACCACGGTTCCATTGTTCCGGTACATCCCCGTGCCGCACGAGGCCAGCGTGTTGTTGTAAATGTAGTAGTTCCCCACGGTGTCGAACTGAATGCAGCGGCCGATCCCCGACAACGTGTAGGTCCCATAGATCAGGTTGTTGTAGACGTAAGTATTGGCCAAGGCGCTGCCCGACCCCGTGATATATAGAGGGCCTTTGTATGTGATCGAGGATGACCCCCGGATGATGCACTGGCGAATTGTAATATTGGAGGCAGCGGCGGTTCCCGTTCCCAAACTGAGGGTGGCGTAATTCCCCGTCGAGTACACCTGCAAGCCCTCCAGTGTCACGTATTCGCCGTAGTCGAGTTCCAGGGCATTGTCGTTTGCAACCTCCAACCGGTACTTCGACGTGCTGTAGAACCCCGCGTGCCGCTCCGTCGAGGGGACGGTGATGAGGATGTAGCGCGTGGCGTCGGTCGTCCAGGCCGTGTTGTCTATCCTGATGGCCGTCGTATCCGCCATCGCATAGCACTCGATGGTCAACTGCCGGTCGAGGGAGACAAGATCTCCGGCCTCACCCGCGATAGCCGCGGAGAGCGATGTGTAGTCGCCACCGCTGGACTTCACCGTTACCGTACGATTGGTCACGGCTACGGCGTTGAGTGAAAAGAGCAAGATGAGCGCGATGTTTCTCATGGCCTAGTCCACGCTGTATTCGATGTAGACGCGCAGCGTGTCTGGCGTCCCGCTTACCGCCGAGATCGTCAGTGCCAACGGGACGCGGGCCGCGATACCGGCGTTGCTAAAGGATGTGCTCACGGCCTGATCCGTGTCACAGTCCAGCGCCGACCCCATGACCGCCGTGCCAGACATGTCCGGAGTGGCTGTCGCCCGCTCATCCAGGTTGATGCTCACCGTGTTCGCCGCCTTCACGCTGCACGCAATTCTCGTAATCGTGACGGCTGCCGGAAACATGATCTGGATTCGGCCCGAATCGCTCGCCACTGGATCGAACAACGTAAGCGACTTCGTGCCCTTGTGCTCCGCCACCTGCGTCCAGGTGTTAGCGGCCGTGCAGGCATAAAGGTTCTTGCCTGCCGTTGCGTCCGACTTGAAGAACACTTCACTGGTCGAGCAGGTTGCCGGCAAGGTTGTGCCGGTCTTCACCGGTTTCGTCGAACCGGCATCCGAAGCGTCCCAGGATCCCGTGATGATGCGGTTCCCATTGATTACCGTCTGGCCGAACGCCAGTTGGGCAAGGAAAAGTACTGCTAATGCGATCTGTTTCATTTGAATCTCTCCCTAGAACGTCCTCAGGATCGTGGCGCGAAAAGTCCGGCTCTCCGGCGCGGCCACGCTCGCCGATGTCACGTTGCAGAGCCTTACCACGATCGTCCCGGCGGCACTGGCGTACATCGTGCCCGATAGCCCGTTTGCCATGTCGGCCGGCCAACCCGAGGCGATGGCGTCACCCGGTGACGCTCCTGGTAACGAGAAGCTCAGTTCAGAGCATGAGCCCGCCGGTACCACCCCGCCTACCCAGCCGGTCAACGTCGCCGACGCTGTCAGAAAACTGGGGACCGCGCCCGGATCGACACTGATCGTCGAGCCATTGACCACGATTCCCTGACCGGCTACCGGTGCCGTTCCGATGCTGCCGCAGTCGCCCCACTCAACGTCGGTTCCAAGCAGGGCAACCTGCAGGCACTTGCCCACTTGGCCTGTGTACGCAGGCAGAATATTCGCCCGGGCCACCGCTGCGGTCGTTGCGCCGGTGCCTCCCTGGCCGACTCCCGCAATGCCTGAAATCTGCGTGAAGCTGTAGTCCCCCGTCTGAGACGTGACCGTGCCGGTCCGTCCAAACACGCTCGCTACGGCGCCAGTAGCGCAATTCGCCCCCGCGCTCTCCAGGCGGGTCCCGTCCGAAGACACCTGTACGCATCGGCCGGCCGTCCAGAACGTCTGGCTGGTCCCCCCCTGCGACAGACCCAGAGTCCCCGAAATTTGGATGAAACTGTAATCGCCCGTCTGCGCTGCAACAGCGCCCGTCCTGCCGAAGACGCTCTCCACCGCGCTGCCTCCGCCAGACGTGCCGCTCGCGGTCCCGCTGACGACGCATCGGCCCGACTGCGGAACGGCAAATGTCACCACTGCCGTGTTTACGTTCGGGACGAAGATGCCGCCCGGCTCCACCTTTGCATCCAATTCGTCGAAGCACTCCACGAGTACGTTCAGCGTGCCCAGGTTGTGTGCGAGCGTGACGTTCGTCGTGTTCGAGATGGTTTGAGAGTAGTTCTCGCGCCCGCCGCACGGCCCTCCGGACGAGATCAGGTTGCCGGTTGCGTCATATTGAGCGCACTCCCCGCTCGCAGCCGCCCCGCCTCCAAAGGTCTGTAGTACGCCGGAACTCCCACTCTTCGCCGTGACTCCGTCCAACTCATTGAGCCCATGCGTATGTATCTCCGCCGCGGCGCCTAGCTTTGATCGCGCGCTCGCGGCCGACGCGGCCCCTGTGCCGCCCTGCTCTACCTTCACCACCGTCTGCGCCAGCAGCGGAAGTAGGCTGATCCAGCAAGCCAGCGCTCGGCTGACCGTCCATCTGAGTGCCATTTTTTCTCCACTCCAGTCTGTTAGTCGGCGTCCTCATGGAAACCGCCGCTCGACCAAAATGGAACGACCTGGACTTTGCGCGACTGTGCGCAGTTGCGGTTAAGTCATAGAAAATAAAGAGAAGATTTTTCGGCTATGCCCGTGACTACGGTTTCCGCTTCGCGCCGCTTGGATTCCACTCACCGTAGAGACGCCGCAGAACCTCGGTCTTTGCCGGGTCCTGGGCGACCGCGCGAGTGGTGAACATCATGATCCCGTCCGCACCTGACGCCGCGCCATGCCGCATCACTTCTTCAAATTCCTTGGCCGAAACCGGGTCCGGATCGTCCTGCGCCTGTACGATCGGCCAGACCCTGGACGCCCCGGCGCGGACCGAAAGCCAGCGGATGTACTCTCCTACCCAATCGGTCGTCCGGCCCATGCGCTTGTGGTAGACCATGGGGGAAAAAACATCGAAAAGTCCGTTCAATCTCTGCAGATCCAGCCCCAGGATCCGCACTCTGGCTCCGGAGTACTCCTCATCTGTCCACGGGCAGTGGAAGACACCGAAACGCGCTTGGGGCCGCCTTTTCTTCACGACCTCGCGGAGGTCGCGGGCCCAACTCTCAAGGACTTGCACCCGCCACTGGCGCCATGCTGCCTCGTGTTTCGACAAGATGAATCTGGCCGCCGCGGCCGCGTCATGCGAGGGTAGCTTGATGCCGGAGGACTTTTCAAATGCCCGCAAACATGACGCGTTGAAACAAGTCTCGGGCAGGATCGGGTGAGGGTCTTCAAATTGGGCGTGCCAGTGGAAGTAGTCCAGCCAGACGCCCGCCACGTCAAAGCGGTCGAGCAGGTTCTCCAACTGCTTCACGCGGTACTGTCGGAATGCCGGATCAGTTGGGCAGGCGCCCAGAAACCACGTGGCCGCCGGGGCGGGTACGCCTTTGTCGTTGATCGGCCACGCCTCGGGGTGACTCTCGACATATCCCTTGCCGTTGAGAGTGGGGAATTCGGCGTAGACTCTCGCGCCTTCAGCGGCCGCGCGGTCCATGAGCTCCTGGTTGATCGATCCGCCGCTGACGAAAACAGCATTGATGCCGAGTTCATCCAGACGGGCTCCGGCGGCCCACAATGGCCTGGGGTCGGAGTAGACGCCGCGGTAAGCCACGCGTTGCGCGGATGCCGTTGCCAGCAGGAGGAAAAAGATGGTGACGAAAGCCCGCATGTTACTGCACATCGTACCCCGGATTGGGATGTCAGAAGACACAAATCCCACCGCCACCGCAGCCGAAGGCGCGGCGGGCGGTGGGATTAGGGGTGGCTACTTGCCGAGGATCTGATAGGTGGTGGTGCCGGGTTGGCGGACCTTTTCATACACCTTCACCCACGCCGCGTGAGGCTCCAGCTTGCCATAGGCCTTGAAGGCCTCTTCATCCTTGAAGTGCATGCACACGCCATACTGGCGCCGGATCATCTTAACGCTGGCCTGCACCGATTCTCCGGCGCGGTATTTCTTCGTGGTCTCGTCATCCATCGGTGCCGCGGTAGACATCAGGCTCATGGGCCGCGCGAGCTTGCCGTGCATGAGATGCAGCAGACCTGGGATCTTGGACGGAAGTTCGTCGGTAGCCTTGGCGAACGCCTCCCAGTCAGCCGGCGTGGCCGCTTCCACTTCGGTGAAGTTGAAGCAGTGCATCACGCCCTTCTCGCCGGCGCTTAGATTGACGGCGGCGAACAGGCAAGCCAGGCTGAGCAGAACAATGTGTTTCATGATTGGAACCCCTCCAGGTGGACTTCGTGCAATCCAGGATAACCCAATTCGCGCCGGGAGTAGAAATCTCATGCGACGGCCGAGTCGGGCACGTATTGAGGAATCAGGAGCGGCTGGACAGGACGACTGGCCCGGAACGACTCCAGTTCGCCAGGGAATCGCCGGATCAGCTCTGCCGGGGCCCGCAATCTCGAGGCCTCCATCATCTCGGCCGTTTGCAGCGCATTCACCATGGCGTTGACTCCGTTCCGATTGTCGAAGATGACCAGGGTTCGCGTCGCGTTCGCTGCAAGGCGGCGGAGCCGTGGCAGCCAGCCTTCAAGTTCGCTCGTCGAATACCGGTAGGGCTCAGGCGAAGCGCCACGATCAAACGAACCGAAGACAGCGGGGGAAGACCGGCCATGCAGCATGACCACGGCGGTCCCTGCCGTCAGGGTGGCGGTTGGCGGGAGCGCGCGGAAGTAGGCTGGTTGGTCGATGTTGACCAGGGACAGGTGGTAGTCGATCAAAGTCGAGATCGCTTCCTCGGCCAGCCAGCTTTCGTGGCGGAACTCGACGGCCAGGGGGAACTCATGGAATGACCGGCGCAAACGAATCAGAAACTCCCGGTTCTCCGCTGTGAATCGAAACGCCCACGGGAATTGCATCGTCACCGAAGCCAGGCGGCGGGCGCGGAGCAAGGGTAGAAAGCCCTGCTTCCAAGCGGCTGCGGCTTCGGGATCCACGTCGCGGTCGTATGTGAAACGGTGGCCCAACGCGGCCGTGAACGTGAAGTTTGGGTTGTCCGCAACCTGGTTGGCATAGAGGCGCGAGATCTCGGGCTTCAGCGGCGCGTGAAGAGTCGATGAGAGGTGAAACAGGTCGACGAAGCTGGCGATCCGTCCAAGGGCGTGGCCCTTTTTCAATCCCGCACACTCGTCCAGTCCCCCGGGCAGCCGCCCGTTAACTCCGAATCCCACATGGAGGTTTGCGAACTTGTTCATCGTCTTCGCCTTTTCTTTGCCTGATAGTAGAACAAATGGCGAAGATGGTCAAGCGTTTTCTTCCGGGCGATCTGCATTCCCTCGGGGAGAACCTGTAACCTCAGTCCCGACATTGACGCTATACAATCAATCCCCGTTACGAGCGGCGGGCGCCGGCATCCAACAGCCAACAGGCGCCCGCCTTTTTTGCTTCCCCTTATGCCGGCCTGACAAACGCGACCCCCGCAGGACGGGTGCCGGTTTGGCATCCGCCCGCCGGGGGTCTCAAAGGTTCTTTGATCCAGCTTCCCTATTCGTTGAACATGCCTTCGAACAACGCCGACGTCAGATAGCGCTCGCCAGCATCGGGCAGAATCACGACGATGGTCTTGCCTTCAAACTCCGGTTGGTGAGCCAAACGAACTGCTGCCGCCGCGGCGGCGCCGCAGGAGATCCCGCAAAGGATGCCCTCTTCCCGTGCGAGCCGGCGGGCCATCTCCATGGATTCGTCGTTGGTCACCTGCTCGACGCGTCCCACCACCGAGAGGTCCAGCGTGCCGGGAATGAAGCCCGCGCCGATGCCTTGGATCTTGTGGGGACCTGGCTGGAGTGCTTCGCCGTTTCGGGTTTGTGTGATGACCGGGCTGTGACTCGGCTCAACCGCCACTGAAAGGACGTCCTTCTTCGGCTTCAGATACCGCGCGACGCCTGTGATGGTCCCTCCCGTACCGACGCCGGACACGAAGACGTCGACCAGACCGTCGGTGTCCTCCCATATCTCGGGACCCGTCGTCTCAAAATGGATTTGCGGGTTGGCCGGGTTCTGGAACTGTTGGAGGAGAACGTAACGTTCCGGGTCGGAGTCGTGGATCTCTTCTGCCTTGGCAATCGCCCCCTTCATCCCCTTGGATCCTTCAGTGAGCACGAGGTTGGCGCCGAACGCCTTGAGGACTTTTCGCCGTTCAATCGACATTGTCTCGGGCATCGTCAGGGTGATGGGGTATCCACGGGCGGCGGCGACAAATGCCAGTGCGATCCCGGTGTTTCCTGATGTCGGTTCCACCAGTTCCTTGCCCGGGATCAGAATTCCCTTCTGTTCCGCATCCCAAACCATGGAGGCGCCGATGCGGCATTTGACTGAGTAGGATGGGTTGCGGCCTTCGATTTTGGCGAGTACCGTGGCTTTGGCGCCATCGGTGACGCGGTTGAGTTTGACCAGCGGCGTGCGGCCGATGCTCAGGGAATTGTCTGCAAAGACTTTCATAGACTCTAGATCTCCCAATTCGGTTCAAAGCGGGACTGCCGTTCACGCCACGCGCGAGCCAGATCAGCAAACCCCCTGTTGTCGATCACCTGCGCGATTGCCCGGTCAACTTCCGCCCAGAGAAAGTCGACCGGCCCAGCCGCCTCGATCGAAGCCCTCCCGCTCCGGCTTCCCTCCAGTCCCCGGATGACCGCGCCCACGGTGATGGCCTCTGGCTTCTTAGCCAGAAGATAGCCGCCTTCGGCCCCGCGGCGGGATTCCAGGAATCCCTGTTTCTTGAGGTCCGCGAGGATGGTCTCAAGGAACTTCTGGGGGATCTCCTGCCGCTTGGCGATGTCGGCAATCCGGACTGGGGAGCCGGGTCCCGCCAGGGTGAGATCAAGGATGGCGCGAAGTGCGTATTCGCACCGGACGGAAACATTCATGAGGGTCTGCAAGTAAAGTCCCTATTGTAAATAGAGATTATGGTATTTTTGCCGGGAAGTCAAGTTTGCACCCCGTTGGCGTGATCTGCCAGGACTCCACGAGTGAGCATGAGGCAGGCTACCTAAAGCTGGCTGGACGCTTCGATATCGAGGATCTTCCCGGCGAGAAGCCTTCCTGTGAGGGCCGCTCCCTCAGGAGTGAAGTGGTCGTCGTCGTAAAAGTACCTGGGCTCCTGGGGAAACGACCCACGTAGGGGCAAGGCGTGAACTCCGGGGATGGCCGCCAACTCCGCGGCAATGTCATAGACGCCGGCGAACAGTCGTTCGACTTCCGAATGGAGGAGGAACTTCGCTTCGCCCTCCACATCGCCGGCAGCCCTGTGAAGCCGGCCAAACCACAACATCGCTTCGGTCTCAGGCGACGGCTGCGCTGGAGCGAGCCAGAGTTGCGGCAGGATGATGACGTGCCTCGCATGTATCCTGCAGGACTCGACGAGTTCCAGAAGGTTGTTTCTGAACTCGTCGAAGAACGGTTGAGGGTCGACCGCCAGCGGGACATGAGGGAGTGAAGCCGCTCTCAACTTGCGCGACTCGACGGGGTAGCGCCCGATACGGCGGCGTTCCACCCGGCCGAACAACCTGCCGGCCACCTTGCGGGCATAGAAGGCCAAGGCCGAGGATTTTGGCTTGAATCCGAACTGCTGAGAACGGCAGACCTGCAATACCTGCACATCGGACATGGCGGGAACACGGCCATCCGCCGGCGTCCCGTAATCCATCCAGCGAGTGAAGTCGGACGGGCCGCAGTGGACGACGATGAAATCGAGAGGGGGGTTGAGAGGCTGAAGGCGGCTCAGCGCGAGGCGGATGCCTTTGACGTCAAGACCTGAGCGGCTCATCGATCCGACATAGACGCCGCCGGCATTCAATTCACCTCTGCGCCTGGACTCCTCGAGTTGGAACTGGATCTGCATGGGCCACGATTGGGCCTGATCGAGAAGAGCGCACTCAGCCGCGCTGCCACCCACGACAAGTCCTCGATAGAGGCGGTCCGGGCGGGGCGGGTCGTCCCCCCGTTCACCCCAGACGTTTGTGCGGAACTCGGACTCCGCGGCCAGGCTGGGCGAGATCTCAGGGTGGATGCTGAAAACCGTGCGCCGGCTTGGCGGATAGAAATACTCCTTTGAAAAGTGCCGGTGGAAAAGCCGCAGCCCAAACTCAATCAGCACAACTGCAGCCGCCACGGCTGCGCCCATCAGCACGGCAAACATAATGACCGATGATACCAAAGCGGTTTTTCCAGCCGGTTTTGCCGGGTTCTATGCGGCGAATCGGGCAGTGAGCCGCCGGGCCAGCGCCATGAACAGCCGGCGCTCCTCCCCGAAGGCCGGGATGGCGAGAGCGGCGGCGGGCAGCGAAACGCAAAAAACCATCGAGATCAGGATCTGAACCAACGTGTCACCAGACCCAAACAGCGGCCGCAGCAGGAACAACCCGAAAGCCAGCACAGGCAGTGCGAACAACTTCAGGTACGGCATGTCGAACTGGCGCTGCCGCTGGGCGAGGATGAACGTGATGACGAGCATCGTCGAGAAAGACAGGCACGTGGCGAGCACGGCGCCCCACACGCCGAAGGCCGGGATCGCCAGGGCGTATCCAGTGAGGCAGACTGTAACCCCGGCCAGGGTGGAGACCATGATCTTGCGGGTCTTAGCATCCACCAGAAGAGCGGATTGCATCTGGTATTCCAGCGCGCGCGCCGCATACGCGAATGCCAGCCACGGGACAAAAGCGGCCGCGCCCCAAAAGGCGTGGGCGGACAGCAGACGAACCGCGAGTCCCGAAAAGAGGGCTAGCCCGAAAGCGCTGAGGACGAACACGAACTCAAAGTACAGAAACACCTTGACGAAGACGCTGTCACCGTCTTTATCGTCCACAATCGAATACACTTGCGAGCGCCAGAACATCTGGAAAGGCAGGTTCAGGTAGCTCAAAGCCATGCCAAGCTTGTAGGCGAGCGCGTAGACTCCGATCTCGGCCAGTGTGCAGTACCGGCTTAGGAAGATCCGGTCGCCATAGTGGATCAACAGCATCGCCCCGCTGGAAACGCCGATAGGCGTGGAGTAGGAGATGACTCTGCGCAGAATCCGCCAGTCGGCGCCGGCCCATCCCGATAGTGCGCGCAGGCAATAGATGCCAAGGCCCAAGCAAAGGAGCGCGTTGACTGCGAAGGTGCTGACAAGTATGGCGTACAGTCCCAGCTTGAATACGACGAGCAGGATGACATTGAGTACGATCGATGCCGCAAGACGAAACAGGGAGAAGAGCATGAACGCGGTTGTCTTCTCAATCGCCCGCACATAGCAGAGAAAGGCGTCTATCGGCGGCGTGACAAGGAAAGAGAGTGCGGCGATACGCAGGGCCGGAGTATAGATCCCGGTCCTGAAAAGCCAATGGGAGAACCACGGAGCGAAGCTCTGTGCCACTACGAAACCGGTGATGCTGATGCCGCACGCCGCCAGGATGATCGTCTGCACGGCGCGTTTCTTCGATAGTTCGTCCGGCAGCCGGGCGTAGAAATAGAACAGCGCGTCACCCGCCAGGCCTAGACCGATGACGGTCGCCAGCATAAACATCGCGAGGTCGACGATTTCGAGGACCCCATAGTCGGTTGGGCTCAAGTATCGCGTGTATAAGGGAAGCAGGAAAAACGACGCCATCCGTCCAAAAAGCATGGTGACGGAGTACATGGCCGTGCCGGCGAGAATGCGGCGCCATACTGGACGGGAATCGGAAGTCATCTCTTGCCGGAAATGACTAGGAGCGAATCCCGCCTGCGCCAAGTGACGCCAGACGGCTCGCCGGCGGCTTGGAGTCTTGGCGGAGGGCTGGACCAGTGCGGGGGATGCATCTCTGCCATTGTATAATTACCCATTGATTGACGGGGAATTGGGGACCATGCCGGAGCATGCCGGGGAATGATGAGTAGTCTGACGATCAGGCCCATTCGGGGCGTCGAGGACGCGGCGGCGTGGGACGATTTTGTCAGACTGCATGATCTCGGCACGCCGCTCCACCTGACGTCCTGGTGGCGCGTCTGTGAACGTACATTCTCTTACAGGAACGAGTCCCTGATGGCGTGGTGCGATGGGAAAGTCCAGGCCATACTGCCGCTGTTCCTGGTGAGCAATCCCTTGTTAGGCCGGATCCTGCTGTCGAGTCCATTTGCCGTCTATGGAGGAATCCTGGCGGCGAGCAGCGAAGCTGCCGCGGCGATGCGTTCGCGGGTGGAGGAGTTGGGGCGAGAGCTGAAAGTGCAATATGTCGAACTGCGCAATTGGCACGAATCGCAATGCGGCGGCTGGACCAGGGTCTCACGCTATGTTACTTTCCTGAAAAACATCGAGGCCGGCGGCGAGGCAATCCTCCAAGCACTGCCAAGAGAAACCCGTCGCATGACCCGGCGGGCGATCGAGCAGAATTACGAAATCCGATTTACGCGCGATTTGAGCCAGTTCGATCCGCTCTATGCGGCGAACCTCAGGAAGCTTGGCACGCCGGCGTTCCCGCAAAGCCACTTCCGGACCCTCCTCGAAGAGTACCCCGGCGCCGACATCATGGAACTCCGCCTCGCGGGCAAGGTTGTTGCCGCCGTCCTGTCCCTCTACCACGGCCAAACCGTCCTCCCCTACTACGGCGCCTCCGACCCGGACTACAACCGTGCGAACCCGAACAACATGATGTACTTCGGCCTCATGCGGGAAGCCCTCGCCCGTGGCCTGAACAAGTTCGATTTCGGCCGCAGCAAGAAGGGCGGTGGCGCCCACTCGTTCAAGTCCCACTGGGGCATGGAAGAACGCGAATTGCCTTACGAGGTCCTGCTCGTAAGCCGGAAAGAGCTGCCTAACTTCAGCCCGGCCAACCCCAAGTTCGACCTGGCGATTCGGGCTTGGAGGCGTCTACCCTTGCCGCTGACGCGGATTATCGGACCTTGGCTGATACGACTTTTCCCCTAGCCTTCCGCCCTGCAGCGGCGTTGTCGCTCCATGTGGAAGGCGAAGAGATCGAGCCCTTGAACTCGTATGATCGCGGCACCAGCGCCCATTTCGGATTTGAATTCAGAGCGCTCAGGCCCGGGTAGTTGTCATTGAGCCACTGATGAGCCGCCCGGCCGTTCATGGATCCCTCCACAACGTCCCCGAGGAAGGATGCTACGGCCAATGCGACATAGCCGTAACCGAGTTCCGTCTCTCCAACCGGCCTGGACAGGAAAGCGCCTCGCTGCTGGACATCTGGTTTGAAACCGCTCAGGACTCCTTTCCAGCCATCATGAAAGACCCGATTCTTGGGTCCGACGCAGATGTCTATCTCGTCGATCAGGTAGCGGTTGTAGTCCGGATTCGCAAGCTGGTTTAGCATCCCCCGCATGGTTGTGCTCCGCAGCACGGTGGCCGGAAACCCAAGTTCCTCGACGTAGCCGAACATGACGTAGTTGAAGTTCTGCATGGGCGCGCTCGTCCAGTTCGCACAAGTTGCCGGGTCCAGGTTCGACGTCGCGCCCGGCGTGCCGCTGCCGAGGGCGGGCCACCATGAATAGAAAGGATTCACCATTTCGCCGGCGAGATCTCTCCAGCCGTGCTGCCAGACTCCCTCGCGGTCAGGAGATTGATCGACCAGGCCTCCCCTGATTGAGAAGCGGCCCTCAGCGGCCGCGACGCTGTTGAGGACCTTCTCGGCGAAGTAGTCCTTCTCCGGGCTCCCATCCGGAGCCAGGATCGCGGACTGCGCAACGGCGCGGAGGCCCCAGGCGATGCCGCGGACGTTTGAGTAGGCGTTGACCACGCCATAAATTCCTGAATTCTCCTGGTTACCGCCGCGGCAGTAAATACAATTGCCATTGTTGGCCCAGGCGACATTCCAACCGGCCCAGAAGTATAGCTCCTCGAGGTAGTACCAGTCCCCCGTGATGAGATAAGCCAGAAACGCGAACGAGCCCTGATGCGCCATGTCAGGGGACCATGGTCCCAACGTCCGGTCGCCGACAAATACCGGTGCATCCTCCTTGCAGGAGATCTCCCCATAAAACCTCGATACATAACAGGAGCGAGCATCGATCGAGACGACTCTCGAATTGGCGTCAGCAGCCGTGGGAGCGGCCGTATGAAAGACCTTGCCCGCGGCGGACTCACGCACGTGGATCGGGATGTGCCCGCTAACGTTGGCGTTCGCAATCACGACGTCGTAAAGGCGGGGATCAAAAGTGTACAGATAGCGGACCTCCCATCGCGGGAGAACCCCGATATCCGGCCGGCCGCCAGTGGTTCCAAATGCGGTGTACCACATGCAACTGCCCCCGGGTCTCGAGCAGTTATTAGGTCCCATCCCGGCCAGGTTGTCACGGTCCTTGAAGTACTTCAGTTCGGCATCCACTGAGGCCTTGTCAACCGTGCGCGAGAGGTCATAGTTGGGCAGAGCACGAGCGTAGATGAGATAAGCCAGGTTGTGGTTTACATTGATCTTGCCGAGGGCCCGGCCACTCCACGCATCGCGCCGCCAGCGTGTGCGGGCAAGGTGCGAGTAGTTTTGAAGTTCATGGACAACCTCCTCCGAACCCGGGGCGCCGGTCCAGAGCTTGGCTGAATACTGGACCCGCTGGAGTCGATTCCACCAGGCGATCTCCGAAATAGCCTCCACACGGACTCCGCGGTGGCCGGAATAGAAAGTCAGAATGAAGATCGGGTGAATACTGCGGTAGCCGCCAGCCAAGATGTCCTGACCAGGCTCCACCCCCTGCTCCTCGACGATCACCTGCGTCACCAGGAGCCCTTTCAGCCAGTAGCGGAACATCCCGGCCTTGAGCATCTCCCGGGCATTGACCCACTGATAGCCGTCCGTCGTCTCGACCTCCAAAATCGCACTGAAGTCGAAATCCGTGGAGAGCATCCCCTCCACCTCCAGACCCGGGCCAGCGAGCGGTTCCGCGGCCGGCACGAAGGCGACTTCCGCCGTGTTGCTTCCGAACGTTGCTCTGAATGTGAGCATCGCATGCTGGAGACTTCCGTCCGGCCAGTGGGTCTTGGCGTCGCACTGTGTTGGCGCAGGGGTGCCGTCGACCACCGCGGAGGCGCAGGATCCAGCCGGCACCTCACCCGGAGCGAAGAACCGGGAGATGGTTGTGGGCCGGTCGGCTTGGGGTTCGCGTTCGAGATTCGAGATAGTGATCCGGTTGGCGACAGGAGGGATTCCCTCATTCGAGGGCGTCCTCATGAGGGAGCGGTCGGCGGGGGCGCTGAATTGCCCGGCCTTAACCGCGCCTGCCGCCGGCTCATCGGCTTGGCTGTGCCGCCAAGAGAGTCCTGCCGAGGCGGTGAGAAAAACAACCAGGCACACAACAAGTATCTGCGTCTTGCGCATAGTCCCCCTCCATAACATCCAGCCGCTGGCAGTTCGCAACACTACATTGCGCCCCTCGCGCCCAGTGAACCGCGTCCTCGCGGAAAACCTATCGAAACTCTACTTCTTCCCCCCCCATGGTAGATGCGCGTCTTGGGGGCGTCAAGCAAGACCCACGACCCCAAGGCTACCCCAGAAACGACCGAACGAACTGGCGGCAGCCGTTTCCCGAGATTCGGAGTGCCAGTGACAACCGGGCGAAGTGGCGAGCGGCGGCTTTCGATCCCGTTTCATTTAGCTTCCCCGCTACTGCCGACAGGAAGTGGGCGTGGATCATCGTTGCGGCGCGGTGGAGATGCCTGTCCCTGATTGAGGCAATGCCATGGGATACGGACAACGCGCCAATGAGATCGCGATGAACCGGGGAAAAGGCCTCGAAGAGGCGCGGACGCGGTGTCACGTCGAAATGGCCACCGATTCCCGGCGGTAGATGACGCTCGAAGCGCGGTCAATGTACCGAAGGCAGAAGTTCAAATCCTCCGCCGGCTGCAGCCCATCCGTGAGACCGCCTAGGGAACGGGCCTTTTCAGCCTCGTATACAACCACATTCGGGTGGGGCCATCGATGTGCGACAACTGCGGCGAACTGCTTGAGACTTACACGGTAAACCGGAGGGTTCGCCGAAATCCGCTCACTGAGCATCGGCTTGTCGGTGGCGCGCAACCGGCCCTCCAGGACCACGCGGCCGTCATTGACCATCCTGATATCCGCAAAATAGAGCGAGTCCGGGTATTCCCGGTAAAACCTGAGGGCGGTTTCCAGATGATCGTCCACAATCATCTCGTCGTCGTCGTCGAAGAAGACAAAGTAACGGCTCCGGACGAGGCTTAGCCCGTAATTGCGCGCCGCGCAGGCTCCCCGCACAGGATAGGCCGCCTCCGAGGCTGGATGGTACGAGACGCGGGGATCGTCAACGGCCGAGCCATCTGTGTAGCTCTCCAAAACTGACTTGGAGGATCCGTCGTCAACGACAATAATTTCGATCTCTCGAAGCGACTGGTGCAGGATGGAACGGATGGCTCGCCGCAGCAGTTCCGGGCGTTCCCGCGTCGCGATTACGATGGAAACCAGGGGCTGTGCCATTCGTCGCAATTATAGCTTGATTGCGCCTACCGGCCTCCTGCCGCGGCCTCACTGCCCTTGCTCGCGGCGGCTCGCCGCGAAAAGCTCAAATCCTAATGGTGGAGGGACCCGAAATGTATAATCGGTGTATCACATGGCGCCGCATTGGATCGGAATGGTCAAGGAGAGGATCGGACGGGCTTTGTTCGAATCGCGGTGCAAGGCGGTCGGGAGTCTGCCGCCGATAAAGTTGAGACCCGGTCCCGTGACTCTGCTTTCACTCGTTAGCGGCCGGGATGTGACCCTTTACCTCTTCGCGTTGAGGAGTTTCTACCGGTACCTGTCTGGGGCGGGCGTGGTCGTCATCGACGATGGCACGCTTGGCGATTCCGGACGGGCCACGATCGCCGCCTCGGCCCCGGGTGTGGAGTTTGTGGACATCTCCTCTATTAGGACGGGAGCCTGTCCAACGGGGGCTTGCTGGGAGAGGCTCTGCGAGGTGCTGGACCGGTGCCGCCTGAGCTATGTGATTCAAATGGACTCCGACACGGTCTGTCTGCGGGAGCCCACGGAAGTGTTGCTGGCCATCCAGGAAAATCGTCCGTTTCTCCTTGGTACGGGCAACGGACGGGAGATTGTCCCCGTGACCGAGGCTTCCGCATGTGCAAATCTGATGGCAAGCGGCCACGTCCAGCCGGCGGCGGAGCGGCTTCTGGAGACGATGGATGGTTCGTCTTCCATGCGCTATGTGAGGGCCTGTGCTGCGTTTGCTGGATTTGCCAAAGGCGCGGCCAGCAGAGTGGAAGCCGAGCGGTTCAGCGTCGCCATGACCGAAAGGCTGGGAAGAAGGTGGACTGCATGGGGGACCGAACAGGTTACTTCCAACTTCCTCCTCGCCAACGCGCAGGCGACCACTGTCCTGCCATTTCCGAAGTACGCATCTGCCGAGCCTGGGCTGCCTTTGGATGACTGCTCGTTGATTCACTTTCTGGGTACATGGCGCTGGAATGCAGGCCACTACCGGCGATTCGCAGGCAGACTTTTAGACGAGTGGCGCAGTGAGTCCTAGCAGCACCACGACCGCGCCGCGCCAGCCTTGACCGCCGGAGAGGAGTTCGTTCAAATTAGACATGTCTGACGCGCGGCTGCGGATTCTCAGCTTTACCACCGTCTATCCACGGCCAAACGAACCCCGGTTCGGCATCTTCGTCCGGGCGCGGCTTCAGGCCCTGGCGGCATTTGCCGATGTTGTCGTCGTTTCGCCCGTTGCCGCGGTGCAGTACGGAAGCCCGAACCGGCGTTTGGCTGGCCTCTCCACCATCCCCCGGAAGCGCTTGGATGAAGCGCTCCGTGTCGAACATCCCCGCTGGATCTACCCGCCGTTGACCGGTTGGTCCCACTCCTGGTGGCTGGCAAAGTGCTCAGTGAGTTCGTTTGGCCGCCTGCGGCGAGAGTTCCCGTTCCAGATTATCGACGCCCACTTCGGCCACCCCGAGGCGAGCGCCGCCTTTCGCCTGGCCCGGAAGTTCGGTGTGCCCTTCACCGTCACGCTCCGCGGCAATGAGACCTTCCACGCCCAGGACCCTCGAAAGCGCCAGCGCATGGCCAAGGCGCTCAGGGCGGCGGCGCGCGTCATTGCTGTGTCCGAGCCGCTGAGGGACTTCGCCATCGAACTCGGCGTCGATCCCCAGCGGGCGATTGTCATCCCGAACGGCATCGACTCGGCCGTCTTCCGTCCTCGATCGAGATCCGCCGAGCGCCGCCGCCTGGGCATGGACGACTCCGAACTCCACATCCTCTCCGCCGGCTATCTCATTGAACGAAAAGGTCATCACCGCATCGTCGAGACCCTGGCCGCACTTCAAGGCCGCGGCCGCCCGGTTCGCCTCTGGATCGTCGGAGACCCCGGCGCCGAAGGCGATTTCGCCCAACAGATCCACAGCCGGGTAGGCCAGTGCGGTGTCCAGGCGAATGTTACCTTTGTCCCCGCTGTTCCGGCTGAAGAGTTGGCCTGCTACATGAGCGCCTGCGACGTCTTCTGCCTCGCGACGAGCCGCGAAGGCTGGCCGAACGTCGTCAACGAGGCTCTGGCCTGCGGCGCGCCCGTGGTCGCCACAAACGTCGGCGGCGTGCCGGCCATGATCCCCGATTCACGTTATGGCATCGTCGTTCCGCCGGGCGACAATGCGGCGTTGGGCGGCGCGCTGGCTGAAGCGCTGGCCATGCAATGGGACCGCGACGCCATCTCCCGCCAGGGTCTCTCCCGGAGCTGGGAGCAAGTCGCTAGGGAAGTATTCGAGCAACTGTCGGCCGTGGCGATAGAGAATAAACTGTAATGCGCATACTCGTTACCGGCGGCGCCGGCTTCATCGGATCGCACCTCTCCGAGCGCCTGCTCAAGGGCGGCCACGAGATCGCAATCCTCGACGACCTCAACGACTACTACGCGCCCGAGTTCAAACGCCGCAACCTTGCTTCCGTTCAGGCTGCGGGTGCTTGCCGTGTCGTTGAAGGCGACATCTGTGACGCCACCCTTGTTGACTCCCTGGCGGATGAATTCAGGCCTGAAGCGATTGTGCATCTCGCCGCCCGTGCCGGGGTCCGGCCTTCACTCGAGCAGCCTCTGCTCTACGAACGGGTGAATGTCGGCGGCACTACCGTGCTCCTTGAAGCGGCCAGACGAGTCGGCTGCGGGAAGTTCATCCTTGCTTCCTCCAGTTCCATCTATGGCGTCGCCAACCGCGTCCCGTTCTCCGAGGAGGATACCTCCAACCTGCCGATCTCGCCTTATGCCGCCACGAAACTCGCCGCCGAGAAGTTCTGCTACACCTACTCCCACCTTTACGCGATCCAAACCGTCTGCCTGCGCTTCTTCACCGTCTACGGTCCCAGGCAGCGCCCAGACCTCGCCATCCGCAAGTTCATGGAGCGCATCGAAGCCGGTCAACCCATCCCGCTCTTCGGCGACGGCTCGATGGGACGGGACTATACATTCATCGAGGACATCATCGCTGGCGTGGTCGCCTCGCTTGGTCTCGACACGCAGTACGACGTAATCAACCTCGGCAACTCAAGCCCCGTCGGACTTCTCGAAATGGTGCGGACGATCGAGAACGTCCTGGGCAAGCAGGCGCGGATCGAGTGGAAACCGGAACAACCCGGCGACGTGCCTATCACCTTCGCCGACATCAGCAAGGCGAAGCGGCTGCTCGGCTATTCGCCGGCGACCCCCTTTGAGCGTGGCATCGAACGGCAGGTTGCCTGGATGCGGTCGCAGTAGTTGCGGTCACGGCAATGAAACAGCCCCATCTCCTGCACGTCTTCCCGTCGTTTGAAACAGGCGGCGCGCAGGTCAGGACCGTCATCCTCATGAACGCCCTCGGCGCGTCGTACCGCCACACCGTGGTCGCCATGAACGGCGACTACAGCGCCGGCAAGCGCCTCGACACCAGCATCGCCGTCACCACTCTCAACCCGCCTCCAAAGGGATCGGTCTACTCCACCTCCAGGCGCTTCGCCTCTCTTCTCGATGAACTGAGGCCGAACCTTCTGCTCACATACAATTGGGGCGCCATCGAGGCCGTCATGGGCAGCATCCTGGCGCCCGTGTGCCCCGTCGTCCACGTCGAGGACGGCTTCGGACCCGACGAAGCCTCCGGTCTCAAGGCGCGGCGTGTCTGGACCCGCCGCGTCGTCCTGCGCCGCGCTTCGACCATCGCCGTCCCTTCGCGAACGCTTGAACGAATCGCTCTGGGACAGTATTGGCTTCCACGCCGCAAAGTGGAGTTCATCCCGAACGGCGTCGATACGGCGAGGTTCGCGCCGCGTTCGAACCCCGAGTTCCGGGCCGCGATGGGACTGCCGGCGGACGCGTTTGTCGTCGGCACGGTCGGGCGGCTGCGCCCGGAGAAGGATCTCGCCACGCTGGTCCAACGATTCAAGGCAGCCGGCATCCCCGATTCGAGACTCGTCTTCATCGGCGATGGACCGTCAAGGCTCGAAATCGAATCCGCCGCGCGTGCGCAGGGCATCGCCGCTCAGTGTTTCTTCGCGGGGGAGTTCGTCGACACCTCGGCCTGCTATGGCGCCTTCGATCTCTTTGCCATGACGTCCATCACCGAGCAGATGCCGATCGGACTTCTGGAGGCGATGAGCGCTGGACTGCCCGTCCTTTGCACCGCCGCGGGCGATACGGCGGAGATCCTCGAAGGCTCTCCCGGCCCGCAGGTCCTGCCCGGACCGCAATCAGCCCAATACCTGGAAGCGCTCCGCAGCCTGGCCGCCGACGCGGACCTCCGCCGGCGCAACGGCGCCTGGAACCGTGAACGAGTGATATCCAATTACTCGCTAGACGCGATGGTCCGCCGCTGGGATCATCTCTACCGGCAGGCCGCGCACATGGAACCGCCACCAGCAGGCCAGAATCAGGACGTTCCATAGCTTCCGCGAATGGTCGTGCAGACCGCTCAAGTGTTGCTCCAGCAACCGGTTCGCCTCTGTCCTTGCCACCAGCGCGTCTGCTTCACCCGACAAAACAGTCTGCCGGTAGACCGGTACCAAACTGGTCCTGAACCAGTGGGCCAGCGGGACAGAGAAGCCCATCTTTGGCCGGTACAGAATGTCGTGCGGCACCAGCGGCTCGAGCAGTTTCTTGAAGATATACTTGCCCTGAAGGCCCTTGATCTTCCAGGACGCGGGCAGCCGTGCCGCGCGCTCAGCGATGCGGTAGTCCAGCCACGGCGACCGGCCTTCGAGCGAATACGCCATTGTTGCCCGGTCGGCCTTCACCAGAATGTCGCCGGGGAGATACGTCTCCACATCCACGGCTTGCATCTGCTGGAGCGCGGGTAGATGCGCCACTCGCCGGAAGCGGTCCCGGTACACCTCGCGGGGATCGTACCCGCCTAGGGCCTCAACCAACTCCGGCGCGAGAATATCCCGCAGCGACTCGTCCCGGAACGTTGTCAGACTCGAGTAGTAAGCGTCTCCCAGGTCAAGCCCCAGGTTCATGAGCGTGGCCTTGGCCCGGAACGGCCGTGGAAGGTAGTCGAACTTTGGGTATACCCGCCCGATCGACGCAGCCACTTTCTGACCAAACGAACCGAGGTAATTCCGCCGCACCCGCTCTTCCGCCACTCCGAACCGGTACCGCCGGTAGCCGCCAAAGATCTCATCGGCCCCATCGCCGCTCAACGCCACGGTGACGCGCTCCCGCGTCATACGGGACAGATACAGAGCCGGCACGGCCGAGGAGTCGCCGAACGGCTCGTCAAAGTGATTCACCAGCACGCCCAGCATCTCGGAGATATCCGGCGTGACGGTCTTTTCATAGTGGTCCGTCGAGTAACGGCTGACGATCTGGCGGGCGTACCGTGTCTCGTCGAATTCCTTCGAAGTGAACCCGATCGAAAACGTCTTCACGCGCCCGGCCGCCGCCTGGCTCATATAGGCCACCACGCCGCTGGAGTCGACACCGCCGCTGAGAAACGCACCCAAAGGCACGTCGCTGATCATTCGTTTGGTCACGGCGTCGGCTGCCAGGTGGCCCAAATCGCTGATGGCGTCTTCACGGCCCGCCGCTTCCTCCTCGCCGAACTCCAGCTTCCAATACCGCCGCGATCGGGGTCCGCCGGCGCCCAGCAGTAACGTCGTCGCCGGAGGCAGCTTCTGAATCGACTTATAGATGCTGTCCGGGTCGGGGACGTAGGAGAAGGCGAGAAAATCGGCGACGCTCTCGGGCCGGAACGAATAGTCGACGGAGGGCATGGCCGCGAACGCCTTCAACTCAGATGCGAACGCGATGCGGTAGCCCGGGATCGACGTGCTGTAGTACAGCGGCTTCTTGCCGAAACGGTCGCGTGCAAGGAACAACTCGCCCGCATGACGGTCCCAAATGGCGAAGGCGAACATTCCGTTCAGCCGCTCCGTCATCCGCTCGCCCTCTTCTTCATAGAGGTGGACCAGGACCTCGGTATCCGAGTGCGTCGTGAAGCGATGTCCCCGGCGTTCGAGCTCTTCGCGCAGCTCCAGGTAGTTGTAGATCTCTCCGTTGAAGATCACCTGCAAGCGGCCGTCTTCATTGCCAATCGGCTGCCAGCCCCCCTCCAAATCGATGATGCTCAAGCGCAGGTGGCCAAGACCCGCCGGACCTTCCTCGAAATGCCCGTACCCATCAGGGCCGCGGTGCAACATCCGGTCGCACATGGCCCGGACAATGGCCGGGTCGGCCTTCGAATCGTGATTTGTGACGAATCCCGCGATGCCGCACATGGGAACAGTACTGATTCATGATAGCCCGCCCACTCCGTTGAGAATGATGCCTGGATGCTCGACGGGGGCGGGCTGAAGCCCTTCTCAGGCTGAAGCCTACCCCACAACCGGCTGCCGGCAACGGCTACGATGGAAGCGTGAACGACCCGAGCCAGCCCGTCCAGCCCATGCTCGATCTGCGAGCCCAGTTCGCCGGTATCCGCCAGGAGGTGCTTGACGCCGTCACAAGAGTATTTGATGCCCAGGCCTTCATCCTCGGCAGGGAAGTGGAGGGCTTGGAGCACGAGATTGCGGCCTTCTGCCGGACTCCCTTCGCCGTCGGTTGCGCCTCCGGGACCGACGCCCTGATTCTCGCCCTGATGGCTCTCGACGCCGGTCCCGGCGACGAGGTGATCACCGTCCCTTACAGTTTCTTCGCCACGGCCAGTTGCATCAGCCGTGTCGGCGCCAGACCGGTCTTCGTGGACATCCTCGACAGCACCTTCAACATGGATCCGGATCAGCTTGGCGATGTCCTGTCGAAACACCCCAAAGCCAAAGCCGTCATTCCGGTCCATCTCTTTGGCGCCTGCGCCGACATGGATCCGATTCTCGAAGTGGCCGCCAAGCATGGCGTTCCGGTGATCGAGGACGCGGCGCAGTCGATCGGCGCTTCGTATCAGGGCAGAATGGCCGGCGGCATGGGCGTCATCGGGTGTTTCAGCTTCTTCCCCAGCAAGAATCTCGGCGGCTGCGGCGATGGCGGAATCATGACCACCGGCGACGAGCGCCTCGCCAGACGCCTGGCGTCACTGCGCGTCCACGGTTCGGAGGTAAAGTACTTCCACGACGAAATCGGGCTCAATTCCCGCCTCGATGCACTCCAAGCCGCTGTGCTGCGTGTGAAACTCCGCTATCTCACCGGCTGGACCAAGGGCCGCCAGGCGGTTGCCGCCCGCTACATGAGCAACCTCCAACCACTCGGGCTTCCCATTAAACTGCCCGCTTCCGCCCCGCACACCAACAGCCACGTCTACAACCAATTTGTTATCCGGTCCGCCGATCGTGATGCCCTCCGGGCTACTCTCGATGCCGGCGGAATCCGTACCGATATGTACTACCCGCTGCCGCTGCACCTCCAGAAGTGCTTTGGCTTCCTCGGATACAAGCCGGGGGATCTGCCGGTAAGCGAAACCTGCTCGCGGGAGTGCATTGCTCTCCCTGTCTATCCGGAGATGAGCGCCGGGATGGTGGATCGCGTTTGCGCCTGCATCGCCTCGCACTATAATCAAAAGATTGATTTGTCGTTCCTTTCGGCGATCTGAAGATCCTCCATGTCCCCTGCTGCCCCGAGGAAACTATGAGCACGACCGAGTCCGCCGCGGCGCCGCGGCCCGATGCGCGGAGCCTGCCCTGGATCCACTTCGTCTGGTTTGGCGCGCTGTTGCTGCTCTGCTATGCCCCCGTTCTGCTGCGAATGGGCAACGATTGGATCATCGACGAGGACATGGGTCACGGTTTCTTTGTCCCTGCCGTGTCTCTGTACCTGATCTGGCTCAAGCGCGATGAACTGCTTTCAGGCAGCTACAAACCGTTCCTGCCGGGTCTGATTCTGGTCGCTCTCGGGGGGCTTCAACTGCTGGCCGCCACTCTCGGCGTCGAACTTTTTCTGGCCCGCTCGGCGTTTCTCGTCTCGCTGGTGGGTACTGTGCTCACTTTAGGCGGATGGAAACTTGTCAGGGATCTTGGCTTCCCCCTGTTCCTGCTCATCTTCATGATTCCCCTGCCCGCCATCATCTACAACCAGATCACCTTTCCGCTTCAACTTCTGGCCAGCCAGATTGCCGAGTTTGCCCTCTCGGCGGTCGGCATCCCGGTCCTGAGGGACGGCAACATCCTTGAATTGCCGAGCCAGCGACTTTCGGTCGTCGAGGCTTGCAGCGGCATCCGGTCGTTGCTCTCGCTCTCGTTTCTGTCGCTTGTCTATGGCTTCTTCTTCGATAACAAGACGTGGATGCGGTGGCTTCTGCTTGTCCTCACCGTGCCGATAGCCATTTCGGCCAACGCCTTCCGCGTGACTGTAACGGGAATCCTCAGCGAAGTGAATCCTGAATTGGCGTCGGGTCTCTTCCATAGCCTGGAAGGCTGGGTAATCTTCATGATTGCCCTCGTCCTTCTTGTGATCGCCCATCGTATCGTCAACTTCATCTATTCGAGGGTCGCCCCGCGTGTCTGAGTCACTCCGTTTCCTGCGTCACCCCGCCGTGCTCCTGCTCAGCCTGCTGCTGGCCGGGCAGGCATGCGCCTATTACCTGCTGCCCAAGAGCGAGCACGCTCCCAAGGCCCCGCAAATGAAGCATTTCCCGGTGTCCCTGGGCTCCTGGAAGATGGTGGCCGACTATCCGATCGAGGACGGGGTTCAGAAGGTCCTGCGCGCCGACGACACACTGAACCGCCTCTATGTCTCTCCAGCCAGCCCAGCCAGCCTGAACCTCTTCATGGCCTACTTCCGTTCACAGAAGACCGGCGTCGCCCCGCACTCTCCCAAGAACTGCCTGCCCGGATCGGGTTGGGCGCCGCTGTCCTCCGAGATTGTCCGCATGGCGATCGCCGGACGCGCCGAACCGCTTGAAGTCAACCGCTTCATCGTCGCGAGGGGCACGGAAAAGACCTTGGTGCTTTACTGGTACCAGACCGCGCACCGGGCAATCGCCTCGGAATATGAAGCGAAAGTCTGGCTTGTGCTCGATTCGCTGATGTACAAGCGTTCGGATACGGCGATCGTGCGCGTCGTAGCGCCGCTGCCCGATGGGCAGGAGGGTGCAATCGACAAGCTGACGGCCGACTTCATCACCGCCGCATTGCCCGCCATCTCGGCGCAGATTCCAAGGTAGGGGCCGGGGAATCGTTCAGTCAGCCGCCGGCGGGTGCTTGGAGGATCCCCTCAATAGCGAAACCAGGCTGATCGCGCGTGCCAGCAGCGTGGAAAACACCCACAGCGTCACCCGGTCGCCGGTGCGCTGCCACCATGAGTAGGCGACTCCGGCGCTCTCAGCCATTGAAATCAAAACTCATCTGCCGCCGGGAGAGGTAGCTTCGAAACACAGTCTTGCCGTTGGCTGCCGCGGAGAGCAAGACCTTTCCCCCCTTTTGCCGGCAGATCTCTCTGGCGACGTCGTAGTCCGGGTTGCGTGCATCGATGGCAGGGCCGCCGGTGCTGCGGATCCACTCGGCGGTGAGCCGGTTCAGCGACTCCTCCACCCGTTGGTTCGCCGATCTCCACTCTCCTGCCCGAAGGAAGGCCTTCACCTTCCCGATCCTGATGACAACGCCCATTGCTCTGCCTCTCGATATCTAGCATACCGTTTACGCCCTGATTCGGAGAACGGATGCGAGGCGGAGAACTTTCAGTTCTTCACGGCACTAATAAAGCTGTGGAGCAATGCTTCAGTTGAATCAGGAACCCCCCAGCTACCATTTCCCGGAAGGCATACCCGCCTTCGAGGAGCACAAGCGCTTTCGTCTCACGCGCGACCCGAACCTGGACCCGCTCCTGTTTCTCAGCAGCGAGAGCGACCCCGCGCTGCGGTTTGTTTGTATCCAGATCCGGTTCCTCGTCTCTAGTTACGGTTACGATCTCGACGAGGCCGGCGCCTCGCTTCTCCGTGTCCCTCCGGGCAGCTACACCGCCGTTGACGAGAACCTGGGCTGCATGGCTATCATTAGCGCCGGCGCCGAGGGGCCGCCAACCGCCAACCTCCTGGCGCCAGTGGTGATCAACTTCGAGAATGGAGTCGGGCTTCAAGCGGTTCAAGCCGGAGCCGCGTGGTCCCACATCCACCCGATCGAAGTCCCGGAGGCGCCCCAATGCTCGTGATCCGCCGCCGGCCAGGCGAATCGGTCGTCTTGTCGGGCGGAATTGAAATCGTGGTCCTCGACGCCACCGCCCACGGAGTCAAACTCGGGATCACCGCTCCAGCCGAGGTCACCGTCCTAAGGAAGGAAATCTACCTCGCCCAGCAGGCCAACCGCCGGGCTGCCGAGACAGCTTACGACGAACGCGTGCTTCAGTTGCTGGCTACGCTCCGGCAACCTTCGAGGGAGAACATGTCCGAAACGTGATTTTTCTCTAATAGCCCTTTCCTCCCGGCCGATGAGGCCTCTGGAGCCGATTGCGGGGTTCAAAGAACCTCACTCCTGCATGGATGCGGGAGGTTGCACGGCGCCAAGGAGACAAGGAAGTGGCTTTTTCGATCAACACCAACATCACCTCGATGCAGGCGCAGGAATACTTGCGCGTCACGAGCGATTTCCAGGCAAAGACGATCAACCGGGTGACCTCGGGCCTTCGGATCATCAGTTCGGGCGACGACGCGGCGGGCCTCGCCATCGCGAATTCGTTCCGCAGCGATCAGGCTGTACTGAGCCAGGGCATCCGCAATGCCAACGACGGTCTGGCGACACTGCAAACCATCGATGGCGGCATCACCAACATCAGCAAGCTCATCGACCGCGCCCGCACCCTGGCAACGCAGTCGGCTTCGGGCACATTCGACGGCGACCGCTCCGTGCTCAACACCGAGTTCCAAAGCGTCCTCACCGAAATCGACCGCCAGGCGCAGGCCATCGGCCTCAACGTCGGCGGCTCGTTCGCCAAGGAACTGCGTGTCTTCATCGGCGGCGGACGCGGCACCAACGATTCCGCGGTCATCACGAACGGTACGGCCGCGGTCGACCTGGCTGCTTCGACCGTTGACTCCAAGAGCCTTGGCCTGAGCGGCTACGCCGTCAGCGGCGCTGCCGGCCTGGACAACGCAACCACCTTCTCGACAGCCAAGGGCGTGGCCACCTCGATGACCTACACGGTCAGCGGCGCGGGCTTCTCTGGTGCCGACGCTGTCAGCGTGACCGCCAACCTCACCGGCGTAAACGATCTGGCGGGCCTGGTCGATGCCATCAACGCCGGCATCTCCTCGGCTGCCCAAGGCGTTACCGGGGCGGCAACGGCTTTCAAGAACGCCGGCGTCAGCGCCCAGTTGAGCGCCGATGGCACGTCGTTCCAGTTCGTCTCCACCTCGTCAGCCTTCTCGGTTCAGGACAACGGCGCGGCCGGCGCGGCCCGCAGTTTCCTTGGCACCACGGCGGGCGATCAAGTGAAGGTGGCTGGCGGCCTCCAGGCCAAAACCATCGCCTGGGCGGGCGACATCGCCCTCGGACAGACACAGACGGTCACCCTCTCCACGGTGGACGAGGGCGGCACGATCCACAAAGTTGACGTCAGTCTCGCCGGTGGGGCATCCACTCTGACCATTAGCGAAGCTGTCACGTCGATCAACGCGGCTCTTCAGAACACCAACGACAGCTACCTGAAATCGTTGGTCGCTACCGTCGACGGCAGCACCGCCGATTCGATCTCCGTCGCCGGCCTGAAGGACTTCAACGTCACCGTCGCGATTCCCGATGACGGCACTGCGACTGGTCTCGCCGGCCCTGGCACAACCGTCGCCTCCGCCGAAGTCGCTGGCGGCACCAACGTCAACATCGCTTCGGAAACCGCGGCCCAGACGGCCGTTTCGGCTCTCGCCGACGCTGTCAGCAGCCTCGGCCTGGCTCAGGCCGTCGTCGGTAAAGGACAGAACACGTTCAACTTCGCCGTCAGCCTGGCTTCCACTCAGTTGACCAACCTGGCCGCTTCGGAATCGCGCATCCGCGACGCCGACTTGGCCATGGAAGCGGCCAACCTGACGAAGGCCCAGATCCTGGTGCAGGCCGGCATCGCCGCTCTGGCTCAGGCCAACTCGGCCCCGCAAGCGGTTCTCTCCCTACTCAAGGGCTAGGGCGAATCGCTCAAATAGGTGTATCCCCCGATCAGGCCCCCGGCGGTTCTACTGCTGGGGGCCTAATCTTTTCTACTTAAC
The DNA here is from genome assembly GCA_964558355.1 of uncultured Candidatus Solibacter sp. Taxonomy (GTDB): domain Bacteria; phylum Acidobacteriota; class Terriglobia; order Bryobacterales; family Bryobacteraceae; genus PNKE01. The sequence continues at coordinate 53,654 of CAZLDN010000001.1, read as the reverse complement.
TCTCCGATAGACACTCGGAGGCAATCTCAATGGACACCGACAGGAGCAGATCTATGCACCGCTTAGCGCTCGCAGCGCTCGAGGACGGGCGACTCGAGGAGGCCGTCCTCCTTCTCCGCTCCGCTGTTCGTGAGTCTCCCCCGAACAGTCAGGCATGGAATGATCTGGGTGTTGTCATGGAGGCGCTTGGCAATCCGACCCAAGCCGCACGCTGCTACGCCCAAGCCCTGCAGGTGAACCCCTTTCACCGCGAGGCGCGCACAAATCTGTTTGCCATGGAGATGCAGACGATGGCGAGGAAGAGGATGAAGGAGCAGGCCGCTCAGATTGTCATGTCGAGAATCGATCCTGCCGGCTCGACTTCTCGCGCCGCCCGGGCCATCTCCGTCTGACCGCTCAGGCTAGCCAATTCCGCCATCACGGCGCCACGCCATTGTCGAATGGAGTGTTCCACCGAGCCGCCCAACCGCATGACCGCGGACAGCCGGGTGAGCTGCCCCGGCAGGGCCTGCTCAAAGCCGCACTGCTGAAGCGTGCGCAATGCTTCGGCCCGGGCGTGGACGTGATCGGCGAATGACGGATCGCGATGCGAGATCGAGCGGGCCAGTTCGAGCGTCGCCCTCTCAAGCTCGGCGATGATGCCGTCCAACTCCCCGCGGGCCTTCATCCCCCTAGCCCTCGTTCTTTCCGAAAAGCACGAGCTTGAGGCTCTCGAGGGACGCTTCGATGATGGACTGTTGGCTTTCGAGTTGAGCCAGCAGCGCGTCGGCGGCTTGGAGTTGCGCGAAAAGTGTGGATTGCGTCGCGCTGACGCGTGCGGAGAGCGCTTCAATCTGCGACGTGAGCCGCTTGTCCGTCTCGTCGTAAGAATAGAGTTCGTAGGCGATGACCCCAGTGATCGGGTCACTCAATTGTTCGAGGTCCTCGGCCAGAGAGCCCAGCGAACCCGGCGTGTTGTCAAGCAGAGCGAAGGTCTTTTCGAGTTCGGCATCGCTCATCCAGGCCACCTGCGTCTCGTCGAACGTCATCTTGCCGTCGGTGCCGAGTGTTAATCCCGCGCTGGCCAGGCTGCTGGTTCCGTCCGCGCCCGATACCCCGACAATTGAACGCATCCTGGCCTGAATCTCATTCACGATGCGGTCGCCGGCGAGCATGCCGGCGTTTTCGCCCGTTTGGGCGTCGACGGCGTCACGCAGACTGTTGTAAGCAGCGGCCGCGGTCGTCAGAGCGGCCGACAGAGTGTTCCTGCTCGGTTGCGCCGACACACTGATGGATTCCCCAACGTCCGTTGTCTCGTTCAGGGTAAATACCAGCCCCTCAACCACGGACGAGATGCTGTTGCTCGAGCTGCTGACCTGCTGGCCATTGATTTTGAACTCGGCGTTTGAACCCGGATTGGTCACCGCCATCAGTTCAGGATCAGGCTCGCCGCCGGTGGTCTGAATCGAAATGGACAGGGGGCCGGCCGTGGATGCCGTCAAGGCGAGGAAATACTGCCCCGTCGCCGAGCCGGTGTCGATTATGCTTGCACGGACGCCGTAATCGCCCGCGTTGATCGCATCGGCCAGTCCCTGGAGGTTGTCGGTCGATTCGGTCAATGCGATGGTGTTCGCCGTCCCGCCAACGACAAGACTGACTGTATGGTCGCCGCCAGCCACGGCTGTCGAGTCCTTCGTGTCGTAGCCGTTCCTGCTGGTCGCCGACGCCACCGTCGCCAGCGACGTGATGTCGCTGATCGTATAGCTCGCAGCCACGGGCGCCCCATTCACCGCAACGCTCACCTTGGTTGAACTGCTGCCCGCCGCAACCGCCCGGTCGTTCGACACACCTCCGAGCGACGATAGCGCCGAGGCCAGACTGGAGACCGAAGAGCGCAGGCTCCCCATCGCCGTCTTTTTCGACAGAAGGTTGGTCTGGTCCGATCGCAGCCGTTGAACCGGCAGATTCGCGATCGCGACGGTCCGGTTCACGATGGCCTGGAAGTCATTGGAAAACTGGCTTAAGCCGGTAAAGGTGAGTGGTGAGATGCCCATACGGATTTCGCCCGGCGGTCCGGGTCCTCATCTGCCTCATCGGCCAGGATGGATCGCACCAAGAGGCTAATTGCAGGGGGTAGGGCTTCTTATGTAGTCTGACGGACGGTCGGGACGAGGCCTTGACGGCTCACTTAACTGCGGTGGGTGTCTTCCAGGTACGTGTAGCCGTAAAGCCCCTCTTCATAGAACTTCAGCAGGCGCCCCGACTCCTCGTAACCCAACCGGCCTTCCATCACCGCGGCCTCAACATCGACCCTGAACTGCTCCAGCAGCATCCCGTGGCTGAACTGGACGTAGTTCAGCACCTCCTTCACCGTGTCACCCTTGATCACGGCTTCCAGCACCGGGGTATTGTTGTCGTTCAACCGGACATGGACGGCATGGGTGTCGCCGAACAGATTGTGCAGGTCGCCCAGGATCTCCTGATACGCGCCGACCAGGAATGTCCCCAGGTAGTAGGGTTCGCCGTTGAACGAATGCAGAGGCAGCGATTTCTTCACGTCGCGGCGGTCGATGAACTGGTCCACCTTGCCGTCGCTGTCACAAGAGATATCCCCCAGCGTGGCTTGATGGATAGGCTGTTCCGTCAGCCGGTGGATTGGCGCAATCGGGAAAAGCTGTTTCACCGCCCAACTGTCGGGCATGCTCTGGAACAGGCTGAAGTTGCAGAAGTAGGTATCCGACAACATCGCATCCAGCCCTTCCAACTCCTCGGGGAAGATATCGAGTTGCTTGCCCATGTTCAGGATCCGGCGGCAGATTGCCCAATAGAAGTTCTCGGCCAGGCTCCTCTGGCGCAGCGGCAGGTAGCCCAGGCTGAACAGGTTCAGAGCCGAATCCAGAGCCTGCTGGGCGTCATGGAAGCTCTCGAGCAGGTTCTTGAAGCTGAGGTTCTTGTGGGTCACCAGCAGGTCCACAAGCGGTTGTTCGGCGTCGTCGGGCAGGGTGTCCGGCACGGCCTCGCCTCCGAACCCGCTGACGCCAAGAACGTTGAAGACCAGCACGCTGTGGTAAGCGGCGATGGCCCGGCCGCTTTCGCTGATGATGGTCGGGTGCGGCACCTCGGCGTGGTCGCAGACGTTCTGGATATGGTAGACCACGTCGTTGGCGTACTCTTCAAGCGAGTAGTTCACGCTGGACTCAAAATCGGTCTGGGACCCATCATAGTCAATGCCAAGTCCGCCGCCGACATCCAGAAACTCGAGTCCTGCTCCGCCGCGCTTCAAGTCGGCATATACGCGCGCGGCTTCAATTACGGCGCCCTTGATGTGGCGGATGTTGGTGATCTGGCTGCCCAGGTGGAAGTGCAGCAGTTTGAAGCAATCCTCCATCCCGCACTCCCGCAAGCGCTCCAGCGCCCGCAGCGCCTCGGTCACAGTGAGCCCAAACTTCGAACGGTAGCCGCCCGACGACTTCCAGCGGCCCGCGCCCCGGCTGGCCAGTTTAACGCGAATGCCGATCTGCGGCCGCACTCCGAGCAGTTCGGAGTGTTTCAGGATCAACTCCAACTCGGTGTACTTTTCCACGACAGGGATGATGTTGCGGCCCACCTTGGCCGCCAGCATCACCATCTGGATGTACTCATCGTCCTTGAACCCATTGCAGATGATCGGCGTGTCGTTGCCCGAAATCGCGACCACGGCCAGCAGTTCCGGCTTCGAACCGGCTTCGAGACCAAAGCCGTGCAATTTGCCGAAGCGGTGGATCTCCTCCACCACCTGCCGCTGTTGATTCACCTTGATCGGGTAAACGCAGAGGTAGCGGCCCTGGTAGTTGTGCTCTTGAATGGCTGACTGGAAGACGTTCTTGATCTCGGCCAATTGCATGCCGAGGATCTCCGGGAAGCGCAGCAGGATCGGAGGATCGATGCCGCGCAGCACCAGCGTGTCCACCAACTTCTTGAGGTCGATGAACCTGGCGGGTTCCCTGGTTGGGTGGACGAGGATGTGTCCCTCGTCGCTGATGGAGAAATAGCCCTTGCCCCAGCGGTCGATGTCATACAGTTCACGGGCCTTGGCCGCGCTCCAGCGATCGCTGGGTTCCCACACTGGTACCGTCTCAGGCATCTTGACGTTCAATTCGGATCTGGTCCCTCCCGAAACTCCAAGTTTCGACTAATATGACCTGCGCGGCAAGTGCCATTCGGTTACAGATGCCAGCCCCGGCGCCGCTGCGGTCCCCGGCTGGAGTAAAATCCCCAAGTATGCAACAACCGCTTTCCGGCAAGTCCGCACTCGTGACAGGCGCAAGCAAGGGCGTCGGGAAAGGTATCGCGCTGGAACTGGCGCGCCAGGGTTGCCGCGTCGCGGTGAACTACAATTCCGACGCCGCCGGCGCCCAGGCGACGGTTGCCGAGATCGAAGGGTTCGGAGCCGAGGCCTTCGCGGTCCGCGCCAACGTCGGGATCTCCAGCGACGTCCAGGCCATGTTTGGGGAGGCGCTTTCTCGATTTGGCCGGCTCGACATCCATGTCAACAATGCCGGCGTCCAGACCTGGAAGCCGTTGCTCGAACTGACAGAAGCCGAGTGGGACCGTGTCATCCAGACCAACCTCAAGGGGTGCTTCCTGTGCACGCAACTGGCCGCCCGTGCGATGAAGGAGTCTGGCGGCGGCAGCATCGTCAACATCGGTTCCGGCTGCAACAAGTGGGCCTTCCCGAACCTGGTCGACTACACGGCCAGCAAGGGCGGGATCGAGCAGTTCACCAAAGTCGCCGCCGTTGAATTGGGCCGTTACTTGATCCGCGTGAACTGCGTCGCGCCTGGCGCGATCGAAATCGAACGGACGAAGGAAGAGGCCGGTGACTACGCGTCCACGTGGGCCAAACTCACGCCGCTGGCCCGCGTCGGGCTGCCTGTGGATGTCGCCACGACGGTGGCCTTCCTTTGCGGCCCGGGCGCGAGTTTCGTGACAGGCCAGACCATCTATGTCGACGGCGGACTGTTCACGAGGCCGGCCTGGCCCTACGACTAAAAACTGGTCGGAGGGTCAACGCCGACCAGTTGGTGAGAACGATCCAATAAGGGGCATTGTGCGCCCCCGCGTCTTCAGCCTGCCAAGCCTGGAACCCCGCCCAGACTCTTCGCCGTCTTCACCGCCCGTGCGATCGCCTCGGCCGCCGCCTCGGCTGCGGCCACGCCCAATACATCGAGCGGCGCACCCACGTCGCCGCAGGACAAAGCGAATGCGATGTCGCCGTCGATACCCATGTGGACCGGCTGGATTGCTCTCACCATGCCCTGGCTGGCATACTGCGCCAGCCGCCCGGCCTGGACCTTGGTGAGCTTGGCGTCGGTCGCGACGACGACCAAGGTCGTGTTCTCGCGCCGGCCGGAGCTCTGACCAAACGAACCTGTCAGGGCCTGTTCTTTCATTATTTTCAACGAGTTAGCGAATTCTGACGACTTAGCCGAGACCCTTGCCCCAGCCAGGATCCGGCCCGTGTCAGGATCCAGTACGTCTCCGTACGCATTCACGGCCGCCAGCGCCGACACCTTCGCTTTGCCCACTTGCACCGTCCATGTGCCGATGCCGGACTTCATGGCGTTCTTCATTCCGAGGATCTTGCCACAGGTGGCGCCGGTCCCGGCTCCGACGTTGCCCTCTTCCACTTTCCCGTCGTGCGCGGCGGCCGCGGCGGCCTCGCCCATCTCGCGGGAGGGGCGGGCGGTGGACTTGCCGATGCCGAGGTCGAACAGAATCGCCGACGGCACGATGGGGACCACGGTGACCCCAACTCCGAATCCGATCCCTTTCTGTTCCAGAACGCGGCGAACTCCGCTGGCCGCTTCCAGTCCGAAGGCGCTTCCCCCGGCCAGGCAGATAGCATGGACGGCGGGCGTGATGTGGGCCGGGCTCATCACGTCCATCTCCTGGCTCCCGGTGGCGCCTCCACGGATGTCGCAACCGGCGACGGCGCCGCGTTCACAGAGGATGACCGTGCAGCCCGTCAGGCCGTCGAAGTCGGACGCATGACCAACTTTGATTCCGAAGATGTCCGTAAGACCTTTCATGTCCATTCCCATACAATCGTAAGCCCCGGGCGGGCCGCTGCGCGTATGTTAGCATCGAAGGCGTTGGGGAACCGCGCGCTTGCTTGACCTCATCAAAGGCCCTATCCTCACTTTTCAGGAGTTCGTACTCCTGGCCGGGCGCGCGATCCGTGGTATTTTCCGCAAGCCATATTACTGGGCCGACGTCTTCACGCAGATGGACCTGATCGGCATTGGCAGCCTGCCTGTCGTCGTCCTCACCGGATTCTTCAGCGGCGCCGTGATGGCCCTTCAGATGTCGCGCGCCTTGCAGACCTACGGCGCGTCGTCGCAGGTCGGCCAGATCGTCGCCATCACGCTTGTCCGCGAGATGGGCCCGGTCCTGACGGCGCTCATGGTGGCCGGCCGCAACTCCTCCGGCATGGCAAGCGAACTCGGCTCGATGAAAGTGACCGAGCAGATCGACGCCATGCGCGCGCTGGGCACCGATCCGGTCATGAAACTGGTGAAACCCCGGCTGATAGCCACCGCCACGATGCTGCCGCTGCTGACCGTCATCGCCGATTTCGTTGGCATTTTTGGCGGCTGGATCGTGGCCGGCCCTCTGCTTGGACTCACCAGCGACGCCCAGTATTGGAACAACTCCTGGCGGAGCCTCGAATACAACGACATCACTCAGGGACTTCTGAAACCGTTTGTCTTCGCTATCGTCCTATCCCTCGTGGGTTGCCACTACGGGATGAGAACGACCGGCGGCACGCAAGGCGTCGGTCTGGCCACGACACAGGCCGTCGTCGTCGCCAGCGTCTGGGTGGTGGTCCTCACCTTCCTCATCGGCAGGATCTTTGTGTCGATGTAGGCGGACTGCTCATGGCCGAAGCCCTGGACAAATCAATCCTTGCCTTTGCAGAGGTGACCGTTCGTTATGACGACAGGCCGGTCCTGGATCGAGTCTCGTTCGAACTGCGCCGCGGCGAATCCCTTGTCGTGCTGGGCGAGGCCGGCAGCGGGAAGACCGTATTGCTCAAGACCGCACTCGGGCTGATCCGGGCGGACGGCGGACGGATCTCTCTCTTTGGCAAGGATGTCACCGCCGCCAGCGAGCAGGAGTGGTACGATTTGCGGGCGCGGATTGGGGTGCTTTTTCAGGAGGGCGGGCTCTTCGATTCGCTCTCGATTGAAGACAACGTTTCCTATCCGCTGTTGAACCAGGAGACGCTGCGATGTCCGGACGACGTGATGGCGCAGCGTGTTGAACAATCGCTTGAATTCGTCGAACTCGGCCACACGCTGGAGAAGTTTCCGAGCGAACTTTCCGGCGGTATGCGCCGCCGCGTGGGCATCGCCCGCGCCATTGTCACCGAACCGGAGCTGCTGCTCTACGATTCGCCCACCGCCGGGCTGGACCCAATCACCGCCACCACGATCATGGCGCTCATCATCAAAGGCCGGGACGTCCGCCACGCCACGACGGTGATCGTCACGCACCGCTATCAGGACGGCGAAATGCTAACCCGCTATCGCCACGACACCTCACTTGGCCGGTTGGTTCCCGCTGCCTCGAACGGTGGCGGGCGCAGGACCCACTACATCGTTCTCAGGGACGGCCGCATCGTCTTCGATGGGTCCCAGGATGCGCTTGAAGCCGCCCCGGATCCGTATGTTGCCAGTTTCGTCCGGCGGTCCGATTAGGACGCCGCTACTTATGGGATGCTGGAGATCAAAACATGCCCTCGCCGAAAAAAGTCGCATGGTCGCAGTTGAAGGTAGGCATCATGGCGATGATCGCGCTCGCGATTCTCGCCAGTCTCGTCTTCCTGCTGACAGGCGCTGACAACCCGTTTGCCGAAAAAGCGACGTTGTACACCTACCTGCGGGACTCGGCGGCGATGACGGACGGCTCCTCCGTCCGCCTCAACGGCATTCTCATCGGCAAGGTGAAGGCGATCGAACTCACGCGCGATCAGGATGTGAACCGCACGATCCGCATGACGATGCAGGTCGACAAGAACTATCTACAATCCATCCCCGTGGATTCGGAACTTGGCTTCAGCGCGGAAAGCGTGCTGGGCGAGAAGTTCCTGAATATCCGCCGCGGAACCAAGCCCGAAGCCATGAAGAATGGCGGCGAGATCAAGGCGCGCGACGACAGGGACTTCCTGGAAATCGTGCAGTCCGCCATGCCGTTGCTCGAATCCCTCCAGTCAATCCTGACGCGCATGGACAAGATCGTTGCGACGGTTGAGTCGGGCAAGGGCAGCATCGGCAAGCTGATTACCGACGAGCAGGTCTACAACCGCGTCAACGGCATGTTGGCTAATATCCAAAGCGTCACCGCCGATCTTGCCGAGGGTAAGGGCACCATCGGCAAACTCCTTCAGGACGACGGCCTCTATGCCGACATCCGCCAAACCACGGCGAAACTGGACGCGATCGCGGCCGGTCTGGAGAAGGGCGAAGGAACGGCCGGCAAACTGCTCAAGGATCCGGCTCTTTACGACGACTTGCGCGCGACCACGGCTGAAGTCCGCACGCTTTTGGCCGACCTGAACGCAGGCAAAGGCACGGCCGGCAAGTTGCTCAAGGACGAGGCGCTCCATACCCGTCTGACGGCCACGCTCGACCGTATCAACCAGACGATGGACCGCCTGAACGCAGGCCAGGGGACGCTTGGCCAGCTTCTGGTCAACCCTTCCCTGTATGAGAATCTGACGGGTTCCACGGCCGAGGTGCGCGACATGATGAAGGACTTCCGCGCCAACCCGAAGAAGTTCCTCACCATCCAGCTCAAGCTGTTCTAGATGATGCCGCCGCGCCGATTGTCGGTGAATGCCGACGACTTTGGTTTCACCAGCGGCGTCAACCGCGGCATCGTCGAGGCGCATGTCAACGGCATTTTGACGTCGACCACGATCATGGCCAACGGGCGCGCTTTCGACGACGCAGTGCGGCTTGCCAATGAGCACCCGTCGCTCGATATCGGCGTTCACTTCGTGCTGGTTGGAGGCGAGTCCGCCGCGCGGCCGGGCAGCGGCTTGCCTGCCACCGTCACTGAGTTGATCAAGGCCCTTGCGCTTCGCCGCATCGATCCATTCGCCGAGCTTTCGGCGCAGATGGATAGGGTGCTGGCCGCGGGTCTGCGGCCCACGCACGCCGATACACATAAACACACCCACCTCCTGCCGCCCGTCCTTGACGCCGTGTGCCGGCTTGCGGAGCGCCATTCGATCCGCTGGATCCGCCGGCCGTTCGACTATCCGATCACGCCCGGGCCCTCCGGGATTCCAGTGGCCACACGCATCATCGGCGGCGCGATATCGTCAGTCCGGGCGATGTTTCATTCGAAGATGGCGCGCCATGGCTGCGCCAGCACCGATCACTTCGCCGGCTTCCAGTTGACCGGACGGCTCTCGCATGAAGATGTCGTTCATCTGATCGCAAGGCTGCCCGATGGATGGACCGAATTCATGGTCCATCCGGGTTTCTGCACGGACGAGTTGCGCGCCGCCCGCACCCGGCTCAAGGAAAGCCGCGAGGCGGAATTGCGTGCGCTCACGCATCCGCAAGTCAGGCGGGCCATCATCGACAACGGCGTGACGCTTCAACCCTATCCCGCGGCTTGAGACCTGGTGCGCGGCCCGCGATATGATGAGTCTTCCAGGAGGTTTCATGCGAAGACGATCCCTGTTGACAGCCGCCGGCATCGCCCCGGCATTCATCCGCAACCTGTCCGGCGCCGGCAAGCCGAACATCCTGTGGATCCTCGCCGAGGACCTCGGCCCGCAGATTGGCTGTTACGGGTATCCGATGGTTGAAACGCCCAATATTGACCGTCTCGCCTCGGAGGGAGTTCGTTATGAACATGCCCACACTACGGCACCGGTCTGTTCGGCGAGCCGCTCAGCGTTTAACGTTGGGCTGTATCAGACGACCACTGGAGCGCACAACCACCGCAGCCACCGCGCCGACGGATACCGCCTTCCGGCAGATGCAAAGCTCGTCAGCCAGCGGCTTCAGGAGGCCGGCTACTTCACCGCGAACGTCAAAGGCGAGATCGCGCCCGGTGTTCGTGGGATGGCGAAAACCGATTTCAACTTCAATGGCGGCAGTCCCTTCATGGGCGACCACTGGAACCAGCGGCGGAAGGGCCAGCCCTTCTACGCACAGGTGAACTTCCAGGCCACGCACAAGGGCCCGGCATTCGTTGAAGCGCGCAAACTGCCAAAGTTGATCGATCCGGCGAAGGTCGCGCTGCCGCCGTATTGGCCCGACCACCCGGTGGTGCGTGACGAGTTCGCCAACTATCTTGATTGCGTCAACCTGCTCGACCGCAATGTCGGCGGGCTTCTCGATGTCCTGAAGAAGGACGGCCTGGATGAGAACACGTTGATCTTCTTCATGGGCGACAATGGCCGCTGTCTGATTCGCGGAAAGCAATGGTGCTACGACGCCGGGACACATGTGCCGATGATCGCCCGCTTTCCTGGCGCAGTGAAGGCCGGCTCCGTTGTCGCCGATCCGGTCCTGTCTCTGGACATGACGGCAACGACGATCGCATCTGCCGGCATCTCTTTGCCCAGGCCATTCCACGGGAGGCCGCTGTGGGGCGCGGGCGCGGAGCCGCGCCAATACGTCGTGACGGCGCGCGACCGCTGCGATATGACCGTCGATCGCATCCGCTGCGTCCGTGACGCCAGCTTCGCCTATATTCGCAACTTCATGCCCGACCGGCCTTACACGCAGTTCAACCGTTACGTCCAGACGCAATACCCGACGCTTGGAGCGATGAAAGAACTCCACGCCGCCGGCAAGCTCAAAGGAGCGGAGTTGCTGTTCATGGCCGCGCGAAAACCGGATGTCGAATTCCATGACATGAAGAAGGATCCGCACGAGATCCACAATCTGGCAAGCGTTCGGGCGCATCAGGAGAGGATCCGGAGTTACGCGGGGATTCTCGACCGGTGGATCGAAGAGACACGCGATCAGGGCCGTATCGCGGAGCCGCCCGCGGCTTACGCCGACCAGATGTGAAGGGCGAGTCTCAGCGTTTTCCGCCCATCATCCGCAATGCCGATGCGCGATTCTGCTGCGCGTTGGCGTAACCCGGATCGATCTTCAGCGCGCGGTCGAAATCGGCCAGAGCCTCCTCGTATCCGCGCAAGAGCATTTTCGCGAAACCCAATGCGTTCCATGCCTGGGCCATGCCTGGATCGAGAGCGACGGCTTCGGCGAGCGCGGCTGCGGCCTTTTCGTATTCGCCTCTGGCGATCAGGTCGCGGCCCAGCCGGTTCATGGATGCGGCGGCTTTGGGATTTACCTGCTTTGCTGTAGTTGGTGCGGGCGCAGGCGCCGTCGGCTTTGCCGGCTGGGGAGGCGGGGTCTTTGCGGTCTCCGCAGCGGCTTTTGGGGTTGGTTTGGCCGCAGGCGTATCTTGCGACGGGACCACGGGCGGCGCGGTAGGCTTTGCCGCGGGAGCGGATTTGAACAGCGCGGGCGCCGGGCTTCGAGTGGGTTCGATTGGTGTTGCAGGAGCGGCCGAGACAGCCTGTTTTCGCGCCAGGATCTCTCTGGCCTTGGCCAGCACTTCGACCGCCTCCTGGTCTCTTGGTTCGAGGCGGACGGCTTGCTCGAGATCTACTTCGGCCTTCTCGTATTCGCCGAGCAGGAAGTACCCGCTGCCACGCGCAAACCAGGCCATCTGCAGTTTGGGATCGATCTGGAGCGCTCGCGTCCGGTCGGCGACAGCTTTGCCGTGCTCGCCCAGCAGGTGGTATGAACCGCCTCGCGCCACCAGTGCGACCGCGTTATCCGGATCAACGCGCAGTGCTTCGGTCCGGTCTTCCAGCGATTTCTTGTGATCGCCGAGGCGCGCGTAGAGCTCACCGCGCGCCAGCAGGATGCGGACATTCCGTCCGTCCAGCCGGATGCTGGCGTTGTAGTCCGCCATCGCCTCCGAGGGTTTGCCGAGCGAATCGTACGCCGCGCCGCGGAATCCATAAGCCAACGCGCCGGCGGGTTTCAGTTTCAAGTAGGTGTTGAAGTCCTCGACCGTCTTTTCGAACTGCGCGAGGTTGCCCTGCGCGTGGGCCCGCTCGAAGTAGGCTTCGGCATGATCGGGCTTGTAATGGATGGCCGATGTGAAGTCCTCGATGGCGTCCCTGTATTTACCTTGCGACGCCTTCGCGCGCCCACGGGCGACGTAGGGTTCCGGCCGGTCCAGCCTGAGCCGGATCGACGAGGTGAATGCCTCGATTGCCTTATCCTGATCTCCGCGCAAGGCGAGCGCTTCGCCGTAGAGCTGATGCAGGAACGCTGACGGCGGGCCGGCTTCCACCGCCTTCGAAAGCGCGTCCGCGGCCGATGGGTCCTTCAATCCGAGGCGGGCTTCGCCAAGCGACTGCCACGCTTCAGCATCAGTTGGACGCAATCTGGTCACGACGGTGAAATCGGCTATGGCGTCGGCGAACTCCTTGCGGTTCAGACGAAGCCGTCCCCGAAGCCTCAGCGCGGCCATACTCTCCGGATCGGCGAGCAGCGCTTCGTCGAGCGCCTTCAACGCGCCATCGATCTGACCTGGGCTTTCCAGCCGGACTGCGCGCTCATATGCCTCAACCGCGCGCCGCTTGTCCGTCTGCGCAAGCAGCACGCCGCTCAATAGAACCAGTCCAGCCGCCAGGACGATGTTGACTCTGTTCATGAGGGTCACCGCATCCTACAATGCCTTCACCGCGTCTTCAATCCGGCGGGCGAGTGCGGCGAAATCCTCGCCCTCCAACTTCATCGGCTTGCCAATCCTCACCCGCACGAACGCCGGACGAGCCATTCGCCACGTCGGATGCAACACCCTGTTGGACCCTCTCACGCGCACCGGCACCACCGGCACGCCCAACTTCGAGGCCATCATCGCCGTACCCGCCTGGAATGGCAGGATCGTCTCGTCGCCGCTGTGCTTGCCCTCCGGGAAGATCAGCGGGCACCAGCCCTCCTCGACGATCTCTCCGATGTAGCGCAGCGTCTGGCGCGTACCCGCCTCGTGCTGCGGGATGGGCACGGCGTTGAACGCCAGCGCCCCTAACCAGAAGTTCAACCGGCTGGTGAACACGTCGTACCAGGGGTATTTCGCGGGGTGGAAATGAGCGTCGAAGAACTCCTTTCGCATCGCCGGGGCCAGCTTGCGCCGCCATTTCCAGGGCAGCGCGATGAAGAGAATCGGCCCGTCGAAGTAGCCCTGGTGGTTGCTGGCGAAGATCACCGGACCTTCGATGTCCTTCAGATTCTCTCGCCCCTCGACTCTCACCCAGGCGAACAGCCGCGCCAGGTTGAGGATCCAGAGATTGAGGTTGATCACCCGCGTCCAGTCCGCCCATTTCGACCGGTTCCACTTGGGAAACTCGAACGGTTCGGCCCGCGCGGCGGACATCGGACGCTTCGCCATCGCTTCCAGGTCCGCCACCGTCTTCGCCCCGGCGAAGACAGACTCATCCACCGGGCCGCCGATCTTCTGCTCCAGAGCCACCAGCAGTTCAACCCGGTCGAGCGACGACAAGCCCAGATCGTCAAGCGATGTTGAGGCGTCAACCGCCCGGCCAGTGCTCCACTTGCCGAGCAGCCCGGCCACGCCCGCATCGTGTGCCGTTGGCGCCGGCTGCAGGCCGCCGCTCAGCCGGTCCCGGATCTCGCGCCGCTTCAGCTTGCGAGTCCCTTCGGTGCGTGGCAGTTCGTCCGCTGCCCAGACCGTGTAGCCGCGGATCTTTTGATGTTCTTCGAGTTTCGCGTTGGCTGCCCGCACGACAGCCTCGGCGGCGCCGGCGTCTTCGAGCACCATCACCGCGTGGACCAGTTCCCCCGCCTCCGACTTCATGGCGACGACGGCCGATTCCGTCACTCCTTCGATTTCGTTCACCACCCGCTCGACGTCTTCCGGAAAAACGTTGCGCCCGTCGGCCAGGACGATCATCTCCTTCTTGCGGCCCTTGATCAGCAGGTTGCCGGTCTCGTCCATCTCGCCAATGTCGCCGGTGTGGAACCAGCCGTCTTCGAATGCTTCGCCCGTGGCTTCGGCGTTGTTGAAGTAGCCGCTGGTGACGTTGCCGCCGCGCACCATCACCTCGCCGTCGGCGGCGATCCGGATCTCGACGCCGTGGATCGGCTTGCCGACCGTCCCCTTCTTCGCATGGAAGGGATGGTTCAACGTCACAATGGGCGCGGCTTCGGTCAGCCCATAGCCCTGGATCACCACCCACCCAAGATTGCCGAAAAAGCTCTCCAGCGCCGGATCCAGCGCCGCGCCGCCCACGATGAACGACCAGAACTTCATGCCGAACAACCTGTGCGCGCGCCTGTACCGCCACCAGCGCCACCAGAACTTCTCGCCTGCCGGCGCATTTCCCAATGTCTCCGGCGCCGTCCCGGCCAGATACTCCTTTAGCACTTCGAGAATCTTCGGCACCGACACCAGTACTGAGATCTTTCGAGTCTTGATCTGCCGGATGATCTCGACCGGCGACTGGCTGCGCTGGAAGATCACCATTCCGGCCAGCATCGGCGGGATGAAGATCGCCATCGCCTGGCCGAACATGTGGCTCAGCGGCAGGAGGTTCAGAAATCGGATGGGCGAGAAGGGCCGTGCGTACTTCCTGTACTTGACGACCTCGCCCTCGACGGGCACGATGTTCGCCAGGATGTTCTGATGCGTGATCACTACGCCCTTGGGTTCGGCTGTCGCGCCAGAGGTGAATAGGATCTGAACCGTGTCGCGGGCGCTGATTTCGGCGGGCGCGAACCGTGCGCCTTCGCTCTTCCAGTCCGCTTCGGCGAGCCGCCAGACGGGCGCCCCCACCCAGCTTTCGCTCAGTTCGACCTCTTCACCCCGGAGCACCAACTTCGCTTCGGTGATCCGCGCGACGCGTTCCAGAAACTCGATGGAGTGCCGTTCGTCGATCGGCGCGACGGCAACGCCCTTCAGCAGGCAACCCCAGAACGCCGCCACCCATTCGGGCCGGTTCTCCGACCACAGCACGACCCGGTCGCCCTTGCCGATGCCGGCTTGCTCCAGTCGCTCGGCGAAGTTTCGTGCGGCTCGCGCAACGGCTGGATACGAGTAGCTGCGCGGGCGGAACCCGTCGTCATAGACCAGGTATTCGCCCTTCAGTGTGGCAACCGTTTCGAAAAACCCGATCAGCGTGTCGCGCTTCATGATGGACCGCCAGCAGGCGCTAATTGATTGTCGATGATCCTTCCGTGCCCATGTCGCCGGTCATCACGTTGCGGTTGATGTGGTTGTCGAGGTTGATGACGTAGGTCTCGGGCGCGTCGATCAGCACCGGCGAGTGGGTCGCGCAGACGATGCGGAACTTCTTCTCGCCGGCCAGTTCCATCATCATCTTCAGAATCCGGCGCTGGTTCGAAGTCGAGAGCGCCATTTCGGGTTCGTCGAGCAGCAGCAGCGTCCCTTCCGGCAGCGACGGGAAGGTCTCCTGGAACATCGACAGCATCACCTGGCCGTGGCTCGCCATCGAGACGAATTCCTTCATCCGCGGGTTGCCTTCAAACAACTCCGGATGCATCCGCGGATTGTGCTGTTCGGCGTCGAACAGGAAGACCTTGGGCAGCGCCGGACGGTTCTCCACCTTGTAGACGAAGCCGTCCATCGGCTCGCCCTTCATGGCGAAGTGGATGGACCACAGCAGCGTCGATTTGCCGGAACCGTTCTCGCCCGCAAGCATGATCAGCGGGTGAGACAGGTCCACTACCATCGGCATGTGGAAGTTCAGGTTGACGAAAACCGGGTGCGACAGAATCTTCAGAAACATGGCTGTTTATGCGGGGATTCTTCCAGCATAGCAAGCTGCGCCCGAGCCCCGGCCTCCCCGATGCAGGCTCTGCTTGTCAGATCTTCGTCAGCTTGAAGTTCCTGAAACTGGCCGCGTTGAAGAACGACCCCAACCCGATCCGTCCCGCTTTCAAGCTGAGATCGACGGCTTTCAGCGACGGGCTCGTCTTGCCGTCCACCCAGGCTTCGACCAGTCCGGTGGCGGCGTCGTAGGTCATCTTGACCTTGTGCCAACCGTCGGTGGGCAGCGTTGCCGGACCCTGCTGCGAACTGATTCGGACACGGTCGCCGCCATAGCAATGAAACACGCCGTTGTGGACTTCGATCTTCTCCGCCGTGTCGTCGGAGAGATGCAGGTAGTTGAAGTAGCCATCGCGCTCCCAGGCATAGACGATGATGAGCGATCCCTTGGGTGCGAGCCGTTTAACTTCCACCTCGATCGTGAACTTCCCGATCGGCGCTGTTTCGGCCAAGGCGAATTGGATGGGCCGCCGAGGGTCTTTTTGCTGCGCCTTGGGCGTTACCAGGTGCAGCACTTCGCCGGCTCCCGTGCCTTCCACTTTCCAGTCGGCCGCATCGAGCACCGCCCACTCCATGCCGAAGGCCTTGATCTTGCCGGCCAGCGGAGGCGTGGGTGCGGCCATCGCGGCGGCAGCCATGGGTAGCGTGAGAAAGCTGCGTCGTTCCATGCCGACTATCTTACTCGCCTCGCCCGCGCTCCGAGGCGGCGCAAGTGGGGCGGACTTCAGTCTGCAAAGGGCTTCAGCCCGCTCCCGCGCCAGGCTTCACTGCGGCGGATCATCTTTCCAGCGAAACGTAAAACTCTCTCAACCGCGCAGCGTATGCCCCGCCCGCCGCCTCCACGATGTCGTTGTGGCCTGCGCCCTCGACAGCCCAGAATCGCTTCGGCTCATTCGCGGCTTCGAACAGTTCTTTTCCCATCCCGTAGGGAATCACTTCGTCACTGGCGCCATGGATCACCATCAATGCGGCCTTGACCTGTCCGATGCGGCCCAGCGAATCGAAGCCGCCTATCAGTGTTCTGCCCAGGACCGGAACCAACGTCGCCGCAACGGCGCCGGCGCTGGTGAACGGAGCTTCCAGCACCAGTCCGGCGCACTCTCTCCGTGAAGCCAATTCCACGGCCACCGCCGCCCCCAGGCTTTCGCCGTGCAGAACAATGCGCTTCGCTTCAAACCCCTTCTTCAGCAGCCACTCGAAACCCGCTTCCGCGTCGAGAGTGACGCCTTTCTCTGATGGATTCCCTTCGCTCTTGCCGAATCCCCGGTAATCCACCACCAACACGGCGCTACCCGCCTCCCGGATGGCGAGCATCGCCTGGACGCGGTGCGTCACATTGCCCGCGTTGCCGTGCAGGAACAATGTCGCCCAACGCGCTTCGGGCGGCGACGCATGCCACCCATGCAGTTTCACGCCGTCCCCTGTCACCAGCCACACGTCTTCGGCCCCGATCCGCGGTTGCAGATGCCACCAGCCCTCCGGGTACTTCATTGGATAAAAGACCGACCGGTGAGCCAGCCAACTCAGGGCCCCCCAACCGCCAGCCCCAACAAGCGCGTACTTCGCCAGCCGTTTGATCCATGCGCCGCGCGGCTCGCTGCTGTCTGCCATGCGTCTACCCTAAGTGAGCCTCCTGCCCCGGCGCAACCCCGGCGGATCCAGACATCAGCGGAGAGCAAAAAGCGGGGCTCGGAGGGGCGGATAGCCCGTGCCCTCCAAGCCCTGCTCTTTAGCGCTATCTGCGGCCGCCGCCGCGCTGGCCGCCGCCACGGTTGCCGGCGCCGGCGCCACCACCGGTACCCGGCGAGTGGATTGGGCCTGAACCGTCTTGCGGTCCGCCCCGCTTGCCCTTCATCTGGCCCTGCTGCTGGCCTTGACCAGGAGTGGGACAGTTCTGTGGCGGGTCGATGGCGAAGCTCGCTCCGGCCGCCAGAATCATTGCCAATGTCAATCTCAGGATCATGTCTTGCTTGACCTCCTGCCTAGGTGGGAGCATGTTGTGTGCCAACTCGTATGTAATTGAAAACAAGTCAACCGCTGAGCCTGGTGCGCATTTGATGCACTGCAGCGTGCAAGTTCTTGTTACGCATTGCGGCTGAGAACCGTCAACCCGAATGGAGATCGACGCGCTGACTGGACGGTAGTATGAAGACGATGAACGTGAAGGTGATCGCGACCGCTTGGTTGTTCGGTTTATTGGCGGTGGCCGCTCACGCCCAGGGCCCGGCGCTCGATCAGGCCGAACGGCTTTACCAGCAGACCGGCTACCAGGCGGCTCTCGCCATCCTCAAAGGCCAGCCTCAGACGCCGGCGGTTCTCTTCCTGACGGGCCGGTGCTGGTATTTCGCGGGCGACTTCAAGAAGGCCGTCGAGACCCTCGAAAAAGCGACCGCGGCCGATCCGCGCAATGCCACTTATGAGAACTGGCTGGGCAAGGCATGGGGCCGCCGGGCCGAGAATGCCAACGTGTTCCAGGCGCCGGGCTTCGCCAGCCGCGCCCGTGAAGCGTTCGAGAAGGCCGTCGCACTCGACTCCACCCACAAGGAGGCGCTCGCCGACCTTTTCCAGTACTACCTTGAAGCGCCTGGCCTCCTCGGAGGCGGACTGGACAAGGCGAAAGGACTGTTGGCGCGGATCATGCAGGCCGACCCGGCCGAATACCATACCGCGCTCGCCCAGATCGCCGAAAAGACGAAGGACTATAACGCCGCCGAGACCCAACTCCGCCGTGCCGCCTCGCTCGCCCCGCGCCTGGCCGGGAAGGTGGCCGATCTTGCCCGCTTCCTCGCCCGGCGGGGTCGGGAGAAGGAAGCTGATGCCGTCCTTGCCGACGCGGCGCGCCGCTGGCCTGACGATAGGGGGCTTCTGTTTGCCCAGGCCGAAGTCTACATCAGAGACAAACGGAACACGGAGCGGGCCCGGACACTCCTAGCCCGTTACCTCACGATGCCGCTCACGCCGGACGATCCGCCGCGGCAGGACGCCGAGAAACTGCTCAGGCAAACCGGCGGGTGAGTGTCCGGTTTCGGGACGTGCGATTCCTGAAATCGCGCTAGGCAGGCCGCCGTTGGCCCTGCGAATCCTTGCAAGATCAATAGGTTAGAAAATGGCATCCGGGGTGCAGGATTCACTAATGCGTCTTACTATGACCTGGCATTGGATGTCCGATCTCAACTACGCGCTCCGCGGCTTGCGCCGCAGACCGCTTTTCGCGCTGATTGCGGTTGCCTCGCTGGCGCTTGGATTGGGCGCCAATGCAGCGATCTTCACCTTCCTCGATCATGTGATGTTCCGGCCCCTGCCGGTCGAGCGGCCCTCGGAATTAGTGGTTCTCTCCTCGCCGGGCACGAATATGGGGCGCGTCATGGGGCGGGACACGTTTTCCTGGCCGATGTATAAGAATCTGCGCGACAACAATCCGGTCTTCAACGGCCTGGCGGCGCGCTACCCCGAGGAGGTCAACCTGCGGACTGGCGCGCAGGCGGAACCGGTCAATGGCGAAGTTGTAAGCGGCAACTACTTTCAAGTGCTGGGAGTGAAGGCCCATCTCGGGCGTCTGATTCAGCCATCCGACGACGTGACGGCGGGCGCTCACGCGGTCGTCGTGCTCAGTTACGACTATTGGCGGAATCACCTCGGAGCCGATCCCAAGGTTGCCGGCCGGACAGTCCGGATGAACAATCATCCGATGACGGTGGTCGGTGTGGCGGAGGCGGGTTTCTTCGGGGTCGAGAGAGGCAGGAACGCGCAGGTTTTCATCCCCGCGGTGATGAAGACATGGGCCACGCCGACCTGGGATACGCTCGACGACCGGCGTTCGATGTGGCTGGGGTTGGTCGGCAGGTTGAAGCCGGGGATCGGTATCGAACAGGCCGAGGCTGGGTTGTTGACCGTCTACCGGCCGCTGCTCGAAAAGGAACTGGCGGAGTTCCCGACGCGGCCCTCGGCGCGGTTCAGTAAGCCGTTCCTGGCCAAACGGATCGAACTGGAGACCGGCGCGGGCGGGATCCCCACGCTGAAGCGCGAGGCGGGCGCCCCGGCAATCGTCCTGATGTCGATGACATTGCTGGTCCTGCTGATCGCCTGCGCCAACGTGGCCGGGTTGCTGGTCGCGCGGGCGGCGGCCCGGCAGAAGGAGATGGCGGTCCGGTTGGCGCTTGGAGCGGGTGGGGGTGATCTGTTCCGGCAGACGCTGGCCGAGAGCCTGGTTCTGGCAGTCCTTGGCGGGTTGGCGGCCGCCTTTGTCGCGGCTTGGACGATGGACGGGATCTCATTGCTGCTGCCTGCCGGTTCGCGGCAGGGCGGGATGGATTGGAGTCTGGACGGCCGAGTCCTGGGATTCCTCGTGTTGCTGACTCTGGTGGCGGCGCTGCTCAGCGGGATTGGACCCGCGCTGAGGGCGTCGAAGGGAGACCTGGGGCGGACTTTGAAAGACCAGGGCGGGGCACTGGCGGGCGCCTTCGGGGCATTGAAGGCGCGGCGCTTTCTGGTGGTGACGCAGGTGGCTCTTTCATTACTGCTGGTGGCGGCGACGGGTTTGTTCGCGCGCACGCTGCTCAATCTCAGGAACGTGGATCCGGGATTTCCCGTTGAGCGCACGCTGACGTTTTCCGTCGACGTTTCCCGCGCAGGTTACCCTTTGGATCGCGCTCCTGCCATCAACACGGCAATTGAAGAACGGCTATCCGCGCTGCCGGGCGTGGCCGCGGTGGCAGCCGCCGAGGCGCCGTTGCTGGAGAACAGCGACTGGTCGAGCACGGTCCGGGTGGAAGGCTACAGCCACAAGGAATTCGACGAGAACATGAACCCGACGTTCAACTCGGTCAGCGCCGGATTCTTTGCAACTATGGGAATCCCGGTGGTGACGGGGCGGGAGTTCGGGCCGCAGGACGCTGCCGGCAGCAAACCGGTGGCGCTGGTGAACGAGACGTTCGCCCGGTATTTCTTTGGCCAAACGAACCCCCTGGGCCGCCGGTTCACGATCGGCGATAGGGGTAAGCCATTTGAAATCATAGGTGTAGTGAAGAATTCGAAACATGTCGATCTGCGGCAGACGAGCAGGCGATTCGCCTACCTGCCGTGGCGGCAGTCAAGCGACCTCGGTGGACTGACCTTCTATCTGAAGACGGCGATGGATGCGGCGGGCATCGCACCGGCGCTGAGGCGGGAGATTGAAGCGGCGGCTCCGGGCGTGGCGATGAGCGAGATCCGGACGATGGAACAGGTGGTGGACGCGTCGCTGGCCGGGGAGCGTGTAGTCGCCTATCTTTGCCTTTTGTTCGCCGGATTGGCGACGCTGCTTTCGGCGGTAGGTTTGTATGGCGTGATGGCATATTCGGTGGAGAGGCGAACGCGCGAGATCGGACTGAGGGTGGCGTTGGGGGCGGCGCGCGGGCCGGTGATCGGGATGGTCCTCAGCGAGGCGATGAAGATGGCCGCGGCCGGGACGTTGCTGGGTCTGCCGCTGTTCTACGGGCTGAGCCGGTTGGTTGGGGCGCAGTTGTACGGGCTGGCGCCGCACGATCCTGCGACCGTTATTTCGGCTGTGGTTGTCATCCTGGCCTCGGTGGCTTTGGCGGCGTTCGGACCGGCGTTCCGGGCGTCGAGGACGGACCCGATGACGGCGTTGCGTTATGAGTGAGCCGGTTGGCGGCGCCGCACAACCGTATCATCGGCCCGGTAGGCGCGATACGCTTTGAAGTGATGCGACACTGCGCTGTTTACTTCCTATTCGCCCTGGTTCTATCCGGGCAGACGCGGACGCTGACCTTGAAGCAGGCCGTTGACCTGGCGCTGGAACAGAACCCGGATCTGATGCTGGCGCGACTGGATCAGCAGAAAGCCCAACTCGGAGTAGCTGCGGTGGCCGAGCCGCTGCTGCCCAGAGTTTATGCGGGCAGCGGGATGGCTTACACATACGGTTTCCCGGTGAGTCTGGACGGATCGGCTCCGTCAATCGTTCAGGCGCGGGCGGAGCGGACGCTGTACAGCGCGCCGAGCCGCCTCATTGCGGCCCAGGCGAAGGAGCAGGCGCGCGGGGCGGGGTTGGGTTGGGCCACGGCGCGGGAGGAAGCGGCGCTGCGAACCGCGGTCCTTTTCCTGGACCTGGAGAAAGCGGTGCGCGGACGGGAGTTCGCGGCGCGGCGGATCGAGTCGCTGGCCCGAGTAGAAGCCGCGGTCAGGCTGCGGATTGCCGAGGGCAGGGAGTTGGTCATCGAGGGCAAGCGCGCGAGCGTAAACGTGGCTCGGGCACGCCAGAAACTTGGCGTACTGGACGGCGCGGTAGCCAACTGCTCAGGTGCGCTGGCGCAGGTGCTCGGGCTCGGGTCCCAGCAGCAGATTAATCCCGCGCTGGAAGCGCGCGTGGAGATGGCTCTGCCCGCTTCAGAAGCCGAGATGGTGGAGCAGGCCGTCCGGGAGAGCGGGGAGTTGCGAAAGCTCGAATCGGACCTTCAGGTTCAGACGCTGGCCGCAAAGGCGAGCCGCGCGCGGAGGCTGCCATCGGTGAACCTGGTGGCGCAGTATTCTCTGCTGGGCAAGTTCAACAACTACGAGGATTTCTTCCGCAAGTTCCAGCGTCACAACGGGCAGATCGGAGCGTCAATCATGGTCCCCCTCTTTGCGAATCCGCAGGATGAGGCCGTCGCGTCCCAGGCGGACCTGGAGGCGAGGAGGATCCGTATTCAGGCATCGGTGTTGCGGTCGAAGATCGAATCTGGGTCGAGGCAGGCTTGGCGGCGGGTGGGCGAAGCGGAGTCGTACCGTGAGGTGGCGAAGCTCGACCTTGATGTCGCTCGGGAGCAGGTCGGGATCGTGTTGGCACAGAGCGAAGAGGGGCGCGCCGGGTTGAAACAACTTGAGGAGGCGCGGAGCGCCGAGCAGGAGCGCTGGGCGGCGTTCCATGAAGCCCGGTATGAACTCGAGCGGGCGAAGATCGAGGCGTTACGCCAAACCAACCAATTGGCGGCCGCATTGAGGTAGGCGGAGGCTGGGCGAGTAGCGGTCCCGATCAAGCCAAAGTGGGCCGGCTGGACCGGTCAAGCGGCCGGAATAGTGCCGAGGTTCTGGAACCTGGCGGGCAAATCCGCCGGGCGTAGGCCGAACGTCCCCGTTGCCTGCACCTCCGGCCTGTGTTCAACTAATGTTGATAACAACTCGAGGGGAGGGCTGAAGCGCGTGCGCGTCAGCGAAAGAACCATGAAGAGAACAAGCCTCATCATAACTGCCGCCACTGCAATCCTCATGCTCCTGGCTGGGTGTAGCCGGGACCCCGAAGTGGTGAAACGCCGCTACCTGGACAACGGCAACAAGTACTTCGAACAGGGCAAGTTCAAGGAAGCCGTGCTGATGTACCGGAATGCGGTGAAGCAGGATCCGAAGTTCGGCGAGGCTTATCTGAAACTAGGGGACGCGGAGATACGGCGAGGCGCTATCCGCGAGTCCGTGGGGGCCTACCGCCGGGCGGTCGAGTTGATGCCGAAGCAGGACGAGGCGGCGGGCAAGCTGGCCGACATCTACCTGACGGCGTATGCGTTCATGCCGAACAAAGACGACAGGCGCATGTTGAAGGAGGTCGAGGATCTGGTGGACCTGATGGTCCGCGCCGACCCGAACGGCTACCACGTCTGCCGGCTCAGGGGCTTCCTGGCGGTTGCGAACGAAGACCTGCCGGAAGCGGTCGTCCAGTTCAGGAAGGCCGACCAGATCAAGCCAAAGCAGCCTGAATTGCTGTTCGCACTGACGCAGGTCCTTTATCGGAACAAGCAGACCGAGGAAGCCGAACAGCTCGCCTTGAGGCTGCTCCGCGAATCGCCCAAGTACCCCAACGCGTACGACTTTCTTGTCGGCGTCTACCGCACGCGGAACCAGCAGGAAAAGGCCGAGACCGTGCTGAAGCAGAAACTCGCCGTCTTCCCACAGGAATCACGTTCTCATCTGACCCTGGCCATTTTCTATCTGGCGACGAACCGCCGTGCGGATGCCGACAGGACGGTAAGCGAGATGTTGGCGAAGGCATCATCGATCCCCGGTGCCCGCAGCAATGCGGCCGATCTGTATTTCCGCATCCGGGATTTCGACAAGGCGAAGAAAATCCTTGAAGACGCGGCTCAGGCCGAGCCGGAGCGAAGAAACGAGCACCGGCGGCGGCTGGCGGTGATGATGTTCTACCAGGGACAGCCTAAACAAGCTCTGGACGCGATGGAAGCCATCGTCAAGGACGATCCGAACGACAACAACTCGCTCGCCCTGCGCGCGGCCATGCAGCTTCAATCCGGGGATGCCGATAAGAACGCTGCCGCCATCAACGATCTCCAGGCTCTGCTGGGCCGCGTTCCCCAGAACCCGGTCATCAGGTACAACCTGGCCCGTGCATATCAAGCCCGGGGCGACCTGGATGCGGCGCGCGTGCAGTATGCGGAGGCCATCAAGCAGCAGAAGAATTTTGTGGCCGCCCATATTGGATTGGGGCAGGTAGCGCTACTGAAGCAGGACTTCGGCCGCGCCATCGAATCGGCCGAGGCCGTGCTGCAGATGGACCCGAAGAACTTGCCGGCGCGGGTCATCAAAGTGAACGGGCTGCTCAATAGTGGGAGTATCACTCTCGCGCGCCGGGAGGTCGAGAAGTATCTGGCCGAAGAGCCTGATCAGGTGGACCTTCGATTCCAACTGGCGCTGGTCAGCTTCATGGAAAAGAAGTACCCGGAGGCCGAGAAGATCTTCCGCTCATTGCGTGAGCGTTTTCCCAATGACTTGCGGCTGTTGTTTGGCTTGGCTGAGACCCTGGTGGCCACCAACCGCGGGCCTGAGGCGCTTGGGTTGCTGAAAGCAGAGTCCAAGGCCCGGCCTGAGGCGAAAGCCCTGAGAATGGCGGCGGGCAATGTCGCACTGCGCATCGGCGATCTTCAGTTCGCCGACCAGGAATACCGTCATCTGCTTGCAGGGGATGCGAAGAATCTGGAACTCTACCTGAGGCTCGGCGAGACGCAGCGTCTGATGAAGCGGACGCAGGACGCGTTGCAGACGCTCAGGAAGGGACAGGCGTTGCAGCCCAACAACGCGATGGTGAACCTGCAGTTGGCCCTTACTCTCGACGCGGCCGGCATGCAGCGCGAGTCGTTGCCGCTCTATGAGAACATCGTCAAGAACCAGCCGGACAACGCCATCGCCCTGAACAACCTCGCCTACATGATGGCGGAGGAAGGCCGGGACCTCGACCTGGCATTGACCTACGCTCAGCGGGCTCGCCAGCAGAGGCCGGGGAATCTGGACATCGCCGACACGCTGGGTTGGGTCTACATCCGGAAGCAGCTGAGCGACAGCGCTGTCAATATTTACCGTGAAATCGTACCCAAGGCTCCGAACAACCCGCTGTATCACTATCATCTGGGGATGGCGCTTTTTCAGAAGGGCGACAGGACGGGAGCCAAGCGGAGCCTACAGACCGCCCTCAGCTTGAATCCAGCGCCGAATGACGTGGCGAAGATCAAGGAATTGCTGACGAAGATCGGTTGAGGGGTGGCATTGGTCAGATTGAGCCGCACAACCGGAATTTGGCGTCCTGTCACAACGTGATCCATACAAAGCGATGAACAGACATCCAGCCCTGCCCTGGGTTCTCCCATTCGCGGTGTTCATGCTGCTGCTGTCGGCGGGTCCGCATCTGGGCCTGCCGCACAGGGCGGAACTGGCCGTGCGCCTGATTGTGCCGGCGGCGGCGCTGATCGTGTTCTCACGCCGGATTCTCGATTTCCGATGCGCCTCGCCCTGGCTCAGCATTCTGGTGGGCGTGGGCGTATTCGTCATTTGGGTGGCGCCGGATGTGCTGATTCCGGGGTACCGGGACAGCGTGTTGTTTCAAAATGCGCTCACCGGGCAATTGAAGTCGACGCTGCCGGCCGAAGCGCGGGCGGACTTGCTGGCGATCATGATGAGGGTGGCGAGGGCGGTACTGCTGGTGCCGGTCGTCGAGGAACTATTCTGGCGAGGCTGGCTGATGCGGTGGCTGGCGCGTCCCGATTTCGAGCAGTTGCCGCTGGGGCACTACGACCGGCGCGCCTTCTGGATCACGGCGATCCTGTTTGCCGTCGAGCATGGGCCGTATTGGGACGTTGGGTTGATCGCCGGGGCGGTTTATAATGGATGGTTGGTGAAGACGCGTCGCTTGGGCGACCTGTTCCTCGCCCACGCGGTTACAAACGCCTGCCTCGCCGCCTTTGTCCTCTGGTCCGGGCGCTGGGAACTCTGGCTCTGACGAACCGCCGCGCCGCGGAAGGACTCTGAATTTTTTGATGAACAATTCAATCGAATGCCTCCGGCCTCACGCCGTGGCCACGCACGCCAAAGTCGCCTTGTTCGACTTTGACGGAACCGTCTCGCTCATCCGCGCAGGGTGGGTGGAAGTGATGGTCCCCATGATGGTGGAGATCCTGGTGGACCTGAAGACCGGCGAGAGCGAGGCGACGCTGACGGAAGTGGTCCTCGACTATGTGGGCCATCTCACCGGGCGCCAGACCATCTACCAGATGATTGCGCTTTGCGACGAAATACAGAAGCGCGGGGGAACGCCGAAGGAACCCCTCTTCTACAAGCACATGTATCTTGACCTGCTGATGGAGAAGATCAAGGACCGGATCGCGGGTTTGCGAAGCGGTGAGATCGCGCCGGAGAAGTACCACGTGCCGGGAACCGTCGCGTTGCTGGATGGGCTGAAGGCGCGCGGATTCAAGATGTATCTGGCCTCTGGAACAGACGACAAGTTCGTGAAGGACGAAGCGCGGCTGCTGCAGGTGGACAGCTACTTCGACGGCGGCGTGTATGGGGCGCTGGATGACTACAAGAGCTTCTCGAAGGCCATCCTGATCAAGCAGTTGATCGAGAACGCCGGCGTCAAGGGCGAGGAGTTTCTCGGCTTCGGCGACGGTTATGTCGAGATCGAGAACGTGAAACAGGTGGGCGGCGTCGCGGTGGGTGTTGCGACCGACGAGCCGGAATGCCTGGTCGTCGATGAGTGGAAGCGTAAGCGGTTGGCCGGCGTCGGCGCCGACTATATCATCCCCAACTTCCTCTCCCACGAAGCGTTGTTCAAGCTGTTGTTCCCCGAATAGATGCCCTCAAAATACCCGACCTTCGACCGCTCCAGGCTGGTAGTCAAGCCGCTTGCGGAGCGCACTCACGATTTGAAGTTGGATCGCTGGATCGGCGTCGACGACGCAGTCCCCGAGTACTCGCATCCGGAACTCGATGCCGTCGCGTCGCGCTGCGCCGCGGCGGTGTCGCGTGGATCTTCGCGGATTCTAATGATGGGCGCGCACCTGTTGCGCGCGGGCGTGAACCGCCACATGATCGACCTGCTGGAACGCGGCGTGCTGTCGATCATCGCCATGAACGGCGCCGGCATGATCCACGACTACGAGCTTGCGCGCATCGGCGCGACGACGGAATCCGTGGCGCGCTACATCCGTTCGGGCGAGTTCGGGCTGTGGCGTGAGACCGGCGAGTTGAATGACTGGATTCGCGATGCCGCCTCGACAGGCGAAGGCCTCGGCGAAGGGATCGGGCGGCGGATTCTGGAATCCGATTTTCCGCACAAGGACCTGTCCGTGCTTGCGCAGGCGTACCGTCTCGGCATTCCGGTGACGATTCACGCCGGCATCGGTTACGACATCCTGCATGAGCACCCGACGTGCGATGGGGCGGCGCTCGGCGAGACGAGCTATCGCGACTTCCTGATCTTCGCCCATGTCATGGAGAGGCTGGAGGGCGGACTGTTGCTGAGCTTCGGCTCGGCCATCATGGGACCGGAAGTGTTTCTGAAGGCGCTTGCCATGGCGCGCAACATCGCTCACCAGGAGGGACGGCACATCAAGTCGTTCGCGACGGCGGTGTTTGACATTGTGCCGATTCAGGGCGATTTCCGGCGTGAGTTGCCGAAGACCGATCCGGGCTACTATTTCCGGCCGCACAAGACGCTGCTGGTGCGGACGGTGGCCGACGGAGGCGAGAGCTTCTACTTTGCCGGCGACCACCGCGCGACGTTCCCCGCGTTGCGCAAAGCCATCTTGAGCAAACTCGCATGACCGCCAGAGAGATTCTCGACCGTATCGCCGGCCTGCGGGCCCTGGTCGTCGGAGACATCTGTCTCGACCGCTGGTGCGCTTATTCGCCGGCTCTTGCCGAACCGTCGCGTGAAACCGGGATCGACCGCGTCGCTGTGATTAGTACCCAGATCACTGCGGGGGCGGGCGGAACGGTGGCGAACAATCTGACCGCCCTGGGCTGCCGCACCGTCTCGGTGCTGGGCGCGGCCGGCGACGATGGGCATGGTTACGAACTGCGCCAGGCGCTGGCTCGCGTGGGGGCGGATGCATCGCTGCTGGTCACTTCGCCGGGTCCCACGTTCACATACACGAAACTGCTGAACGCCGATACGGGCGAGGAGGATCTGGGGCGGATCGACTTCGTCTCGCCGCCGCCGCCCGCGTCCATCGATCGGAAGATTGTCTCCCGTCTGCGGGAAGCCGCGTCCAGGTTTGATGTCATCCTGGTTGCCGATCAGGCGGAGACCGAGTCTGGCGGGGTTGTTACTCCGGCCGTGCGCGATGCGCTTTCCGCGATCGCGGATCAGCCGGGGAGTCCCATCATAGTCGTCGATTCCCGGATGCGGATCGAACGATTCCGCAACGTGATCGTGAAACCAAACGAACGTGAAGCGGCGGAGGCCTGCGCCCGGCTGGGCGTCGCCGGACCGCGCCAACTTCGCGACACCGTGGGCCATCCGCTCATGATGGTCACGCGCGGGCCCGGAGGCGTTCTGGTGATGGACGGAGACCGGGAGACGCTCGTGCCTACCGTTCCCGTGGCCAAGCCGGCGGATATCTGCGGCGCGGGCGACAGTTTCGCGGCCGGTTCAGCGCTGTCGCTGGCCGCCGGAGCGACGGCGGTGGAAGCGGCCCGATTCGGCAACCTGGTCACCTCGATCACGATCATGAAGAAGGGGACCGGCTCGGCCTCGCCTGCCGAGGTTCTGGAGGCGGAGACGCGGCTGTGAGCTTCCTAGCAATCGACATCGGCGGTACCAAGTTCACGCTTGGATTGTTCGACGATGCAGGCAAGATGCTGCATCGCGAGTCCCGGCTGACCGACCGCGACGGTGGACCTCGATGGATGACCGCACGGTTTCCCGAAATCGTCTCGTCCTGGAATGTTCCGGGACCGATTCGAGCGGTGGGGATCGGCTTCGGCGGCCCGGTGAATTTCGCGACCCAGAGCGTGGTCCTATCGACGCATGTTGGAGGCTGGGAGGGTTTCGACCTTGCCGCCACCGTCAGGGACACGTTCGGCGCACCCACTCTCATGGACAACGATGCCAACGTGGGCGCTCTCGGCGAGGGCCTACATGGGGCGGGCAGGGGATATCGCCCGCTGTTCTACATGACGCTTTCGACCGGCATTGGCGGCGGAATCCTGACCGGGAACGGCGTGTATCGTGGGGCGGACTCCTATGCCGGCGAGATCGGCCACTTGACTATTCGTCCGGATGGTCCCGGCTGCCTCTGTGGCGCGAACGGCTGTTTCGAACGCATGTGCTGCGGATTATGGCTGGAACGCGATCACGGCCGTCCGGCGAACATTCTGCTCGCCGATCCGGCTTTCGTCCGCAACTACGTCGTCGATCTTTCGCTTGGGCTGAAGGCCGCCATCATGCTGCTGAACCCGGCGCGCATCGTGATCGGCGGCGGCATCACCAAGGCGGGCGACAGTCTCTTCGTCCCGCTGCGCCAGGAACTCGGTTGCCGGATCACGTCCTGGTCGCGCGCCCGCGTCGATGTCGTTCCGGCGGAACTTGGCGACGACAGCGTCCTTTATGGCGCATTCGAGCTTGCTCTACAAGCCAAGGAACAGATTCCATGAGTGACTTCGCAACCAACTACAAACAGGAACTCCACAGCGCCATCGACACCATTCCGATGGACCGCGTCCAAACGGCCATCGAGTGGCTCGATGAGGCCTTGAACGAGGGTAGGCAGGTCTTTACCTGCGGCAACGGCGGCTCCGCGTCGACGGCATCGCACTTCATCTGCGACATGGTGAAGGGCGCCAGCTACAACCGCGACAAGCGCTTCCGCATGATGGCGCTGACCGATTCGCTGGCAACGATCACCGCGTATTCGAACGACGTTTCCTACGACGCGGTCTTCGTCGAGCAACTCAAGAACTTCGCTCGCCCAGGCGACATTCTGATCTCGATCTCGGGCTCGGGCAATTCGCCCAACGTGCTTCGCGCGGTCGAGTGGGCCAACTCCGCTGGAATGAAGACGATCGGCCTGAGCGGTCGCGACGGCGGGCAGTTGGGACGGTTGTCGCAGCTTGAGATCAATGTGGGCGTTCAGCACATGGGCCGCATCGAAGATGGGCACATGATTGTCTGCCACATGCTGGCCTACTACTTCATGGAACGCGCAGGCGGGGCCTGCGGCTGTTAGCCGGCTAGTCGCCCAGCAACCGCCCGTATCCTCGCAGTGAGGGGATACTGTCGAAGACCGCCTTCATCCCGGCGGTGATCGGGATGGCGAGGACAAGTCCGGCAGCGCCCCACAGCAGGTACCAGAACATCATCGCCACGGTGACCACCAGCGGGTTCAGGTGGACCCTTGCGCCAACCAGCTTTGGGTAGAGCAGGTTCAGTGCCATCAAGTGAAAGAACGAGATCACGGCGCCGACCAGAAGGTAGGCAGGCAGGCTCGGGTAGACCGGCAGCATGGCGAAAAACGGCGGCAGGAGCGATAGCGGCAGCCCCAAATATGGCACCAAGCTCAGGAAGGCGCTGAGCGGCGCCACCACTTGCCAGTACGGCACCTTGACGTAATAAAGAAAAAGCGCGGTCAGCACCGACAGCAGGATGCCCAGCAGGAAATTGCCGACCACATAAGCGCGAGCCACTTTGCCGATGCCGTCCCAGGCGCGTTGGATAATCTCTCTCTGCTCGCCCTGCACCAGATTCATGAAGTTGCGCCGGAAATGGTCGCGCCAACTGAGGAAGAAGTAGACCAGGAAGGGGATGAACGAGGCGATGAGGATTGAGCTTGAATAGCGGTCCAACCACCCGTATACGGCGTTGACCAGCGGGCTTTCATCCTGCCGGATCCTGACCTCCTGAACCGGGGGCGGCATAGGCGCTTCCACCGGCCTCCGGCGGACGCCGCGGGTCTTTTTCGCTTCCGCCGCCTCCTCCTCCGCCGCTTTGGCGGCCTGGGCCGCCTCTTCGCGCAGACGTTTAGGGACCATCAAGTCCTGAGCAGCCTTTTCCACCTGTTCGATGCGGATGGTTGCTGAATCCATCAACTCGGCCGCCCGGCGCGTATAGAGAGGCAAGTCGTCCCAGAACACTACCGCCTGCGACCAGGCCATAAGGCCGGCCAGGTAGACAACCATGAGCATCAAGGCGGATGCGATGAAACTCGAAAGGCCTCGAGGCAGCCGGACCCGCATCATGAGATTCACCAAAGGCTCGAGGATGAACGCCAGCAGCACGGCACTCACCAGGGCAATGAAAAACAGCCTGCCGATGTAGAGCAAGCCGACGATGAGAACCAGCGCGCCGAGCCTGCCGGCCAGACTTCTCGCTGGCGGAAATTCGCCCTTGGCGTTGCCGATTTCGATCTCTCCCCTGGTGGTGGACACGTCTGACTCGCCCTTCATCCACAGTCTATCAGCAGGAGGCGGAAGGCTACTGCAAAAGGCGGAAAAGGGCAACCAATTAAGCGTCGGCCGACGGGAGTTTATTGCCGGTCCCGGGATCCCGCTTGATCCAGAACTGGCGCAGCCGCTCGTAGGTTTCGACGAAGCCGTCGCGCAGTTCACGCGGCGCAAGGTAGGTGATCACGTGCGAAGCGTCGATCAGGTATGGCGCGATCCGCGATCCGGCGATCGCATCGGGCAGCGGTTTCAGCGGGAAGGCTGTAATGACCATCACCAGAACCACGCCCGCCAGCGCCGCCTTCACCGATCCAAAAGCCGCGCCCATCAGACGGTCGAGCCAGCCGATCCCGGTGGCTTTCATCGCCTTGGCCA
This sequence comes from uncultured Candidatus Solibacter sp., assembly GCA_964558355.1. GTDB lineage: Bacteria > Acidobacteriota > Terriglobia > Bryobacterales > Bryobacteraceae > PNKE01. Next base: position 21,701 of record CAZLDN010000001.1, on the reverse strand, counting down.
AGGTCCAGCCCACGAGGCCGCCCAGCAGTTGAACGACCACGAAGACGATCACGAATCCGAGCAGTTTGGCGATGGCCGGCTTGCTCACATAGGGCAGCAGGAACGATCCGGCCGAGCCATAGAACCAGACCCCCAGCAGGATGCCCAGCAGCAGCGCGATCAGCCCGACGATCTGCCGCACAAAGCCTTTCATGACGCCTTCGACGACGAAGGCGGCCAGCAGTGCCAGTATGGTGAGATCGAGCCAGTTCACAGCGTTTTTCCAGTCAGACGGGTGTAGGCGTCAAGGTACTTCGCCCTGGTCCCCGCGACCACTTCAACAGGAAGTACGGGGGCGGGCGGCTGTTTGTTCCAATCGAGTGTTTCCAGGTAGTCCCGGACATACTGTTTGTCGAACGACGGCTGCGCGCCGCCCGGCCGGTATTCCGCGGCCGGCCAGAAGCGCGAACTGTCGGGCGTCAGTACTTCGTCGCCCAGCGTCAGGACGCCGTCGATGAAGCCGAATTCGAACTTGGTGTCGGCGATGATGATGCCCCGCGTCAGGGCGTATTCCGCCGCCTTCTTGTAGATGGCCAGCGTCAAATCGCGGAGGTTCGAGGCGAGTTCGAAGCCGGCCTTTTCCGCGGCCGTTTCGAAACTGATGTTGATGTCGTGGCCCGACTGCTCCTTGGTCGCTGGCGTGAAAATGGGTTCGGGCAACTGTGAACTCTCAATCAGCCCGGGAGCCAGTTGGATGCCGCAGACCGTGCCATGTGCGCGGTATTCCTTCCAGCCTGAACCGGCCAGGTAGCCGCGCGCGACGCATTCGATGTCGACCATGCTGGCGCGCCGTACCAGCATCGAACGGCCCTCCAACTGGTCACGGTAGGAGTGCAGTTCGGCCGGGTATTGGTCCACCGAAGCCGTGATGAGATGATTCGGGACGATGCCGCTGAGCAGGTCAAACCAGAACAGGGAGATCTGCGTCAGGATCCGGCCCTTATCCGGGATGGGCGAGCCCAGGATGCAATCGAACGCCGATATGCGGTCGGTGGCGATCATGAGCAGTTTGTCGTCGCCGACTGCATAGACATCGCGGACCTTGCCCCGGGCTACCAGCGGCAGGGCGGGAATAGAGGATTCAGTCAATGAATGCATGGTGTCTGTCCTTTGGTTGGCGAACAACTGCCTGGCGGGAACCAGAACCTTGACTTTAGCCGCTTCGCCTCGGAGGGCGCAAGAGGCGCGCGCGGCAATGAGGACGACCCTCGGCGGAGTGTCTCCGGGGCGGGGGAACCTGCTGACTGCCGGTTAGAAGGTAATGCCGAGCATGAACTCGATCTGGCCGCGGGCGCTTCGGGTCCGCGTGGTGTCGAAGACTGGATTCATCCAGTGGGTGTAGCGCACCTGGGGGACGATGTTGACGCCCTTCGTGGTGCGCCAGTCCCAGCCCGCGCCTACGACGCCGCCCAACGTGTTCTGATTGGAGGCCTTGGCCGCCGTGGTGTTGACCACGCCAGGTTGGCCTGGCTCGGCCAGTTCGGCGTAGGTTCTAACACTGGCGGCGCGGCGCAACGCGGCGCCCAGTTCGAAGAAGCCCCGCACGCGCTTGGTTGCCGGACCGTCGTGGATTCTGAGGGTGAAAGGCAAGTCCCAGTAGTCCACCTTGGTCTGTTCGAAGCCCGAAGTGATTTTGCGCTCGTCGGCGTCAGTATCCAGATCGTCTTGCCCGTCGTATATCTCAAGGCCCGTGCGAAATCCGGCTCGGCGGTAGAGGAGATCGAGATTCAGCGACACGCGGCTGGCGATGTCGTAGCCGAGAGTGAGGCCGAAACCAAGGCGGTTGGAGATGTCCGTGGTCTGGGCGGAGGTGTATCTCCAGGGGATGGAATCGAATGTGGTCAGGGAGGACTCGTCGAACAGGTCCAGGAATTGTCCGCTGAACTTCACGCCGGCGCGCCAGCCCTTGGCTTCGGCGGCTGGAGCGGACTGGGCGGCGGCCGGGGCAGCGGGATTCGCGGCAGGCGGCGGCTGTTGCGCCTGCGACAGAGCGGCCACGAGCAGTGCGGCCGGGACTAGTCTTAGGACTGTTGAGGTCAACGTGAGTGCTCCTCGTTAGAAGGTAAATCGCAGGCTCAGCTGCATCGAGCGCGGGCCGCCCGTTCTGTACATCGAACCCGCGCCAGAGCCGCCGGACTGGTTGAGCATTTTGCTTGCGTACCCGAAAGCGGGGCTGGCAAGATTGGCTCCTTCCATGGGCGACGGGTTGGCGAAATTTGGATGGTTAAAGAGATTGAAGGCCTGAGCCTGGAGTTGGATGCGGAGACGCTCGCCAATCGTCACTTGCTTTCGCAATGACATATCCAACTGAAGCGCGTTGAATCCGCGAATGGCGTTGCGCCCCAGGGTACCCTGCGCGAATCCCTCGGGCGCGGTGAAGGCATCCGGGTTCAACCGGCGGCCGCCGGGCGCGGACGGATCATCCAGCCACGCCGGCAATCCGTTATAGTCGGGCCGGACCTGGGCGAACGCGCGGCGGAAAGTGGTGACCGTGTCGTCGTCTTCGGTGTCGCTGGTTGCCGCGGAGACGCTGAGGATGTCCATCGGCAGCCCGGTTCGGGCGAACACCACCGCGTCCAGCCACCAGTCGCCCAGCACTCTACGCGCCAGGCCCTGCGTGGGGCCAGGCAGCCGGTAGTTGCCCGAAGCCGCCAGGACATGCCGGACGTCGAAGTCCGATGCGCCCCGCTCGTCGCCGCGGATGGTCGCGAAACCGCCGCGGCTGGTATCGCCCGAGGCGGTGTCGAGCGACGAGCTATAGGTGTAGCTAAGCTGCGCGAGGAAGTCCTGCGAAAACCTGCGCCGGTATTGGACCTGGCCTCCGTGGTAGTCCGACTCCGCGCCGTTCGTGGTCAAACGGAGAAAGTCGTAGTCGGACGAAAACGAGGGCCGCGATTCAGTCATCATGAGCTTGCGGCCTTGTGTTCCGACGTAGGACATCGTCAGGGTCTGCTTATGAGCGATGGCCTGCTCCAGGCTGATGTTCCACTGCAGCACGCGCGGAGACTGCAGCAGGGGGTCCGACACGCTGAGCAAGCCGTACGGCCTGGTAGCGGGGAGCACCGGTGGAGCCAGGTCGGCGGCGATTAGAGGAAATGCCATGGACGTCAGGTTCCGCTGACTCGAATAAGGGACGCCGTTGAAGGCGGACATCGTGGTGCCGTAGCCCAGGTCGTGGAAGACACCCACGCCCATGCGCAGCACAGCCTCCCAGCCTGGCGTGTTCTCAAGTTGGTGGGCCATGCCGAAGCGTGGCGCGATGTCGGCCCAACGGGTCTTGTAGAGCGGGTTGAACCGCGAGACGGCCTGCGTGTCGCTGGCCAGCGCGAACGGCGGAGACCCGCTTCGAACGTCCGGCGACGGGTTCACGTCCCAGCGGATACCATATGTGACCGTCGTCTTGTCGTCAGCCTTCCAACTGTCCTGGAAGAAGAAGGAGAAGTTGTTCAACACCGGCTCGACCCGGACGACGCTTGAAGTCACCGTCGCCGATGTCACAGTACCGGACAACAGGGCGCCGCCGCTGCCGGATAGACCATTGAATGTGGCCATCGCGGAATAGGGAAGCTGAAAGTAGGTTGGGCTGGTGCGGCGGAAATCAACGCCTGTCTTGAAGGTGTGGGCGCCCTTGATGGAGGTCAGGTTGTCCACCACGTTCCACTGCATCTGCTCTGACTTGGACCTTCCCGCCGCGGAATATCCGGCGAGTCCGAGCACCATCATGCGGTACTCTCCGGTGGAAGCGGTGATCCCCTGAGGGAACATCAGCGATTGGCTCAGCGGCGTTGCGCCGCCGAAACCGTCCATCGACGACTCCCTGTCCGTCACGCTGTTTGAGAAGTTAAAGCGCAAGTCGTTTGAAAGCGCCGCGGAGGGCAACCAGATCAGCGCGCCCGTACCCGACCATGACTTGCTCTTCGACATCGACACGACGTTCGCAGCGGTCATGTCTTCGCCTCTGAAGGAACTATCGGAGGGCATCCAAGCCAATCGGAGGAAGCTGTTGAGCTTTGGCGTTATGGCATGGTCGAAGCGAAGGCTGGCTGAGTCGGTGTCGAAGGGACTTGAAAACGTGGAGGTGAACGTGCCGGCGCCGCCCGAGGCAGTCGCCGAGTTGGGCAATGGGAAGGCATCCAGATACGGCCTCAACGCCGGGGACGCGGACTGCCTGGAAGCGAGGTCTGGAACGTAGTTCACCGAGGTTTCGGGATGACGCGAACGCAATCCTTCATAGGAGGCGAAGACATAGGTCCGGTTTCTGACAATCGGGCCGCCGAGGGAGCCGCCGAAGTTCCGGTGCTGCAGGCCGCCGCGGGCCAGACCCTGCCGGTTGGCGAACCAGTCGTTGGCCCTACCAGAGTCGTTGCCGTAATTCATGAAAACCGACCCGCGCCAGAGATTGGTGCCGGCGCGCGAGGTGATAGCGACCTGCGCGCCTGGCGTACGGCCGAACTCCGGCGCGAAACTGGAAGTCTGGACCCTGATCTGCTCCATCGCTTCCATGGAGATCAGATCATTTGCGAAACCGGTTGCCGACCCGCCGCCGCCGCCCATCATCGACTTGCCTCCGAGTCCGCCAAATCCTCCACCGGCGCCCTGAGTGCCGCCTCGACCGCTTGCGCCGCGGTTCGCGCTGACGCCGTCCACCATGTAGTAATTCGTGTTGGCGCGCAATCCGTTGACGTTCAGATCGTCGGCTCCCCCCTTGCCTCCCGCCGGGTTGACGACGCCCGGCATGAACAGCATCAGTTGCTGGACGTTGCGTCCGTTCAGCGGCAGGTTCTCGGCGTAGTCGCGTTCCAGCGCAATCGCGGTGGAGATGTCCGTCGAGACGGCTTCAACGTCTCCCTGCACGGTTATCTCCTGCTTGCCGGCTTCCGCCAGCACTAGCTTCAAGGTCAGCGAAACGCGGTCGCGGGAGGCCAACCTGAGCCGCTCGATGCGCAGTTTATTGAACCCCTCTTTTTCGACCTCCAACTGGTATTCACCAGGCTGCATGCTTTCGAAAACAAACAACCCGCTCCCCGTGGTAAGTGCAGTGATGGTCCTGCCGCGGCTCAAGTCGGTGAGGATGACTTTCGCCTCCGGCACCATCGCGAACGCCGGATCCATGACGCCGCCAGACAGCGATGCTGATTCCTGTCCATGAACCGAGGCGCCCAGCAGCAGCATCAACCCGATCGGAAAAATCTTCTTAAGCATTATTATTTGCTCCGTCTACCTAGAAAGAGAACCCCAGGAGGACTTCCAAGGTGTGCCGGGTTGACGTCGTCGCGCCGTTCTTGAAGATGTCCCGCTGCCAACGGGTGTAGCGGCCTTCCACTGTCATCTTGACCCCGATCTCATCCCTCCATTCCATGCCCAACCCGATGGTTGCGCCCGGAGCGGTCTTGTAGGCCGGCGTGATTGGCTGAGAGGTCTGGTAGACGTTGGCATTCTTGTTCACGATTTCGCGATAGCTCTCGATGCCGGTGACGAAGCGCGTCGACACGCCCAGCATTCCCGTAGTCCGGGGCCGCCATCCTTTCTGCTGGTACCTGGTGTACCGGAGCAGGACAGGGATGTCCCAGAAGGTGGCTCTTGTACGCTCGTTCGTGTAGCCATACAGAACGGGAGTTGCGCCGGCGGCGGTGTCGACAATGGTCTGGGTCAGGACAAACTCGTCATAACCGGCGTTGCGGTACAACGCATCCACACCCAACCCCCATTTGTTGTTGAAACGATAGACCAGCGACGGGCCCCCCGTCACGGGTCTGGCTTGCGGCTTCGATGTGGCTTTCACCTCGAGCGGGGGAATGAAGCTCGAATACGAGGTGGTCGCGTCGGCGTTCCGCAAGAGCTTCAGCGGCATGTAGCCTACGCGCAAGCCGACTTCAAATTTTTTATGGAAGGCCTCTTGTTGAGCCAGGGCAGGGAACAGGGTCGCCGCGGCGAGGATCAACACTCCGCCAGCGTGGTTGAGATATCGAAGCACTACAGTCGGCTTCCTTTCACGTTGTGTATGGCCCGAAATTCGCAAGTCCGCCCCCCCTGCGGATGGGCGAACGTTCAGGCAAGATTTCAGCAACCCCCTGGGCACAAGTCGCATACTCGCGGGACGTCGGCCTCAGGTTGCGCACCATCTACTATGGTAGACGAGACGCCCCGGTTGCCGCTGAGGTATACAACAAACTGCCGTCCAATGCTCACCAGCCGATAGATAGGGCGGCCCGGAACGTCCGGCCCTCGTTCAGCGTGTTGGTGATGAATCCGAAGTTGGCATTGGCCAGTTCCTTGCCCGGATCGGCGAACTGCGGCGTGTTCAACAGATTGACCGATTCGGCCCGCAGTGTTAGGCGCCGCGATCCCTTAAACCGCCACTCGCGCTCGACGTTCGAATTGACGTTGGCGATCCTGCCTTTGCGAAACGTATTGCGGCCCAGGTTGCCCTTGGCGTCGGCCGGCTTCATGTAGTAGAACGCTGAACGCGGCAGCAGGCTGCGCGACGTATTTGGATCGCCGATGGTCCGGCCGAGGATCGACGGATCAAGCAGATTAGGCCGGTCGCCGCCGTTGCCGTCCACGTTGCCATAGCCCGGCGCGTCGGAACCGGAAACCACCGAAAACGGTGTTCCGGACTTCAGCAAGCCGACGAAAGATACCCTGATGCCCCGCAGCCAGCGCCCGGCCTTCGCGGGCGACTGCCACGACGTCCGGGCCAGCACCGCGTGCGGCTGATCGAAATCGCTGCGCGCCTTCAGATCGACTTGTGATTCATACTCCCACTGATTCCGGCCCAGACGGGTATCGGCGTCATAGGCGGTGTTGGTGTAGGACGAACCGAGGTCCATCGCCTTGCTGAACCAATAGCTGAAGTCGATCGTGAAGCCCTTCACCCGCGGCGCCGCCAGCGATACCCGCGCGGCGTCGTAGTAGCCCCGCGAACCGTTGACGACATGGCGGTAGTCCCCAATCGTCGAGTCGGGGCGCCGCTGATTGATTGTCGCCGTGGTCTGCGGGATGCCCTCCACCGGATGGGCGCGGTTCTGGTAGTACATGAACAGCAGCTTGTGCGAGCGGCTCCCCGTGTAGCCGAGCTGCAAACGCCAATTCTTGCCGAGATCCGGCTCCCAACTGGCGTTGTATTGGTACTCGTAGGGTGTGCAGAGATCGGCGTCGAGCGTATATATGTTGCCCTTGGCCGAACCGGGGTCCGCGCCCTGAAGCGGGTTGGTCAGGGAAGGCGCCATGATCACGATCTTGACGCTGCCCGGCGGCGAAAAGCGGACCTGCTGATAAGTGACCGGATAGATCTCGCCGAAATGGACGCCGCCGCCCACTCGCAGCACGCCCCACCGCCGGCCCGGCTTCCAAGCGATGCCGGCCGACGGGGCCGCGTTGTTCAGATCCGCGTCGTAGAGCAGCGTGTTCCGATTGTTGACCTCGTTGGGTTTGCCGGCGGGCGCGTAACGGAGACCGAAGTAGGTTGACACGGCAGCCGACGGACGCCAACGGCCGTAGATCCACGACTCCCCTTCCCAATTGCGGAACCCGCGGTGGATGTCGCCGATTGAAATAAGATGCATGGACGGCACACCCAGGCGGAGGTTCGTGACCGAGTCGCGGCCGAAGTCATTCCCAAAGCTGAAGTAGCCGCGATGAGCGTCGGTTTCGGCGCCATTCAACTGGCGGCGGTTGAACGCGCCGCCCACGCCCCAATCGAAGCGCGCCGCATCGTGCCGGTATTGCGCTCCGGCGCGGTAGTTGTTCATGGCGCGGTTCAGCGGAATGATGGCTTGCGGCCCGAGCGTCTCCAACCCGCCCGTCGAGACCATGGGGCCGACCGCGTTCGGCTCGGGAACCAGCAACGTTCCAACCCGGTCGAAGCCGAGTGTTGCTTCGGCGACAGATCCCTTCGCGAGCGGGCGGAACCAGGTGGCCCGCGCACGGTGAGAACGCGTCGATGTGTCGGGATTTTGACCATCGACCAACTGGAATGCGTCCACCGTCTGGCCGGTGTATTGATAGTCGAGAAACAGCCGCGCATCGCCGCGCAAGGTCTGATCGAGGCGCGAGCCCGCGCGTAGCGAGTCGATACGCTGCGGCGAGTTGCGGTTCAACATGCGGGGGTGGATATCGGTCCGGTTGGGCAGTTCAGCCGGGTAGGCGGCCAGGTACTGCTTGACGATGGCCAGCGTTGCCGGGTCCGTCGCTAAAGGCGTTCGCTCGTCGGCGCGAGGAACCAGCACGTTGCCGTTGACGCTGCCCCGGATGGCCTGATCTCCGAAGTTGGCGCTGAACGACGCGCCGCGCCAAGGCTTGATCTGGAAATCCGCCGAAAGGTCGTTTTCATGCGCTGGTTGCACGCCGCCCACCTGGAAGAACGTCCGTGCGCTCGTGACCGAGTTGAGATGGCTCCAGCGGATCGTGCCATGGAAACTGTCGAAAGGATTACGGGGCGCGAGGTGAATCGGAGCCGGCACGGCATATCCGAAGCCGGCCGCCCACCAGTTGCGCACGGGCGTGAATTCCTGAACCAGCGTGGCCGTGACGCCCAGCCGGACGTTCAGCTCTTTCAGCGCGTTGTTGTCCACCAGGTTGAACTGGATGTTCTCATTCCGCCGGCTCTCGCCCTCGTCAGTGGCGGCGGCGCCGATCAGATTCAGTTCAATACGCTTGCGCTGGGCCTCCGGTTGTTGCGCGACAAGCAGGCTGGCGCTGAGTATTGCGGCGACGATCAGTTTCAATCAACTAACATATCATCCGGCCCCGCCAATCGATGGAACCGCGAACGAAGAGAGCCGGGTTCGGCCCCATCAATCAACTGAACCGCGAACGAAGAGAGCCGGGTTCTACCCCATCAATCGATGGAACCGCGAACGAAGAGAGCCGGGTTTCCGTCGATGCTACTTCGGTTCCGGCATCCGGCCGGTCGTCCAAGGTACGCCAGCCGCGTCCAGCGCCTGCTCGAACCTCTTCAACTCTTCGAGCAGCGACTTTAGCTTCGGCTGTTCGACGCCAAACTCCTCGCTGGCGATGCGCAGGTTCATCTCCATCGTCCCGGTCGGCCGGCCGAGCGCCGATCGCGTCCCAAACGCAGCCGAACTGGCGTGCGAAGAGATCGACGCAGGCGTCCCGGATTCGAGTCCGCGCAACGTCTCATCGCCGCGCAAAGCGCGCAAGATTGCCGTGAGACGAGTCGAAAGGCTCGAGGCCTGATCCATGAGTTTGGCGTCGGCTGGCGAATCGACCAGCGCACGCTTGATGGCGTCGATTCGAGTCCTGGCGTTGTTGGCCTGTTCCATCGCTCCGGAGAGCGCCCGATGCAGTTTCACGGCCCGCGCCTGGAACTCAGTAGCCACCTTGCGGTCGGCTTCCGGGATCTGAGCCGCGGGATCCATTTCGACGGTAAACGTCTGTTCGCCCGGCAGCGGAGTCAACACGCCGCCGGCCCGCTGCGCAAGCGTGACTTTGTACGTTCCAGGGTTCACAAACCCGCCGCCCGCGGAGTAAGCGGCCGCTGCTGGTTCGTCGTCATCGGAACGCCGCCCACCACCGGCGCCAGCCGCGGCGGCTGGACCGCGCAGATTCCAGGTGATGCGGTGGATGCCCTTGCCCGTCGCGCCGGTCAGCCGCTTCACGACCTTGCCCGACGCGTCGGTGATGGTGAGAAGAAGTTGCGGCGGTTCTTCGTCGGCTTCCGCCGTCAACTCGGCCGGCGCCGGATAATTGACGGGCTTCTTGTCTTTCTCGGCCTGCTTGGCCGCGTCCTGACGGAGCTGCCGCTTGGTCTTGAGACCCTCCTTCAACCAATAGGTGATCGTAGCCCCGAAGGGAGGATTTTCGCCCATCCAGTGCTGTTCACCTTGCGAACCGCGGGACCGGCCCGAATCCGGATAGAAGATCATCGCCTTCTTCACCGGGAAGATGTGCGCCGGCTGTTTGGCGACTTCGGGCGTGAACAGGCGCAATGGGGTGTAGTCGTCCAGGACATAGAATCCGCGGCCAAACGTGGCCAGCACGAGGTCGTTCTCGCGGGTCTGAATCGCAAGGTCGCGCACCGGAATAGTTGGCAGGTTGTTCTTGAGCCGGACCCACTTCTTGCCGCCATCAGTGGTGACGAACAACCCAAACTCCGTGCCGGTAAACAACAGATTCGGATTCACCGGATCCTCCGCAAAGCCCAGCGTATTGCCGTTCGCCGGCAGGTCGCCCGCGATCGAGACCCATGTCTTGCCGCGGTCGGCCGAGCGAAAGATGTAGGGCTTGTAGTCGCCGTTCTTGTGATTGTCGAACAACGCGTAGGCGACGTTGGCGTCGTGGCGGGAAGCGGCCACACGCTGCACATAGACGCCGATCGGCCCGATGGAACTCAGATCCGGCAGCCCGTCGATCTTCTCCACCTTGCGCCAGGTGTTGCCGCCGTTCTCCGACGCGCTGATCAGCCCGTCGTCGGATCCCGCATAAAGCAGACCTTCCTGCTTCGGCGATTCACTCAACGCCGTCAGGTTGCCGTAGGTGGACGTGGAGGCGCTCTTCAACAGCGCTTCAGGCGGCCAGATCTTGCCCATCACGGGCATCAGGTCGCGGTTGACATTCCGCGTCAGATCCGGCGACACCGCGGTCCACGAACTGCCCCGGTCGTCGGAGCGGAACAGCCTGTTGGCGCCGAAATACAGCCGCGACGGGCTATGCGGCGAGATGAAATAGGGCGACTCCCAATTGAACCGCAGAGCCGCTTCGCCCTTGCCTTCCACCGGCTTGATCGATGTCCTCTCGCTTGTGCGGCGGTTCAGCCGCACCAGTCCGCCGTATTGCGATTCGGCATAGACGATATCCGGGTTGGTTGGATCGATGCGGGCGACGAAGCCGTCGCCTCCTGTGACGATGAACCAGTCGGAATTCGCCGAACCCTGCAGGCGCATCATGCGCGACGGCCCGCCTAGCGTCGCGTTGTCCTGCGTGCCGCCGTAAATGTTGTAGATGGGCGAGGCGTTGTCCACATCCACGTTATAGAACTGCGTGATCGACAGATTGGTGATGTGGCGCCAGATCTGGCCGCGGTCCCAGGATTCATACAGCCCGCCGTCGCAGCCGGCCAGAATGTGCTCCGAGCCATCGGGGTCGATCCAATAGACATGGTTGTCGACGTGCTTGTTGCGTTCGCCCACCGGCCGCCAGGTCTTGCCGCCGTCGTCTGAAACGCGGACAGCGACATCCATCAGGTAAACCCGGTCGGCGACGTTGGGGTCGGGCGTGATGCTGAGGTAGTACATCGGCAGGCCCGCATAGGTGTCGCGACGCTCCCAGCTTTCGCCCGCGTCCAGCGAACGGAAGACACCGCCTCCGGCGGCCGCCGCTTCGACGCGCGCATAGACCAGGCCCCGCTGTGCCTTCGAGAAAGCGAGTCCGATGCGGCCCAACTCGCCCGAGGGCAGCCCCGTACGAACCTTCTTGAACGTCGCGCCGCCGTCGGTCGATTTGTATAGCGCCGATTCCGGACCCCCATGGATCAACGTGAAGACGTGCCGGCGCCGCTGATGCGCCGAGGCGAGTATCACGTCTGAATTGAACGGATCGATGGCGACATCGGCGATGCCCGTGTTTTCGGAGACCTCGAGGATCTTCTTCCAGGTCTTGCCGCCGTCGGTGGTCTTATAGAGTCCCCTGTCGCCACCAGCCGACCACAACGGCCCATACGCCGCCACATAGACCACGCTCGTATCGCGCGGATCGATGACGATTCGCCCAATGTGCTCCGACGTCTTCAGGCCGAGATTGCGCCACGTCCGGCCGCCGTCGTCTGAACGGTAAACGCCGTCGCCGTAGCCGACTGACCGCTGGTTATTCGACTCGCCCGAACCCACCCAGATCGTGTTCGGGTTCTTCGGATCCAGGGCCAGCGCGCCGACCGAATAGGACCCTTCGTTCTGAAACACGGCCGACCATGTCGCGCCCGCGTTGGTCGTCTTCCACACGCCGCCCGAAGCCGCCGCCACGTACCAGGTCTGTTTGCGCGACGGATCGACAACGATGTCGACAACCCGGCCGGACATCAATGCGGGTCCAATGGCACGAAGCCGGAACCCCGCGAAATCTTCGGCGCTCTGGGCAAACAGCAGGGCTCCCAGCAGGGGGAGAAGGGCGATGGTGCGCATGGGTCTCCTGTGGTTTAGAAAGCGGCGAGCGCTTCCTCTTCGGTCAGATGAACTTTGAAAACCGTGGACAGGCGGGTGATCTGGAGAAGCTTCATGATCTTCTCCGGCGGCCGGATGAGCTTGATCTTGGCGCCCGACGAGAAAGCGAGCGAATGCGCGCCAACGATCTCCCCGATCCCCGACGAATCGAGATGTTTGACGCCCGCGAGGTCGATGCAGATCTTCTTCGCGCCGGACTTGAACAGGTCGCGCATGGCGTTGCGGAAGTTCGTCGAGGTCTCGCCCAGGCGCAGGTCGCCGGTCAGCAGAAGGATGGTGACGTCGCCAACGATCTTCGTCTCGAGGGCCAATGACATAGCAGTAAGAAAACCCAGTGTAACCCGGATAACGCAGTCCGGTGCTGCCTCAGGCGCGGAATTGCGCCTGAACCAGGATCCATGCCTTTTCCCATGACGACAACCGGATCCTGCGCGAAAACACGTCGTAGCCCGCATCGTCGATCCGCTCGAGCAGCCGGCGGTAGATTTCAATCAGCGCCCACAGCGACGCCCGCGAATCACTGTGGATGAGTGCGACCAGCGGGCGTGATTCGTCATAGTATGCGCGGGCGCGGGCGGCCATGTCCGCCAGTAATTCCCGAAGCTCCGAAGAGTCCTTGCCGAGCGACTTGACGCCAAATTGCCGGATGTCTTCCTGGGGGAGATACACGCGGCCCTGTTCGTGATCCTCGTCGACGTCGCGGATGATGTTGGTGAGTTGGAAGGCGATGCCACACTTCTCGGCCAGCGGCAACGCCGCCGGGTCGTCAAACCCGAAGATGTGGATGACTGTCAACCCGACGACGGATGCGACCAGATAGCAGTAACGGTATAGTTCGTCGAAGTTCTCGAAGTCGTGCGCGGTAAGGTCGCTTTGGACGCCGTCGATCATCTCATGGAGATAGCGATGGGGGATCCGGTAGCGGTTGACCGTATCGAGCAGCGCGGGCCACAGCGGATGCTCGGCCGGCTTGCCCGCGAGAGTCCGGTCGAGATCGGCGCGCCACTCGCGCATCGCTTCGGCCGATGCCCGGTCGCCATCCGACAGGTCGTCGCACTCGCGCATGAAGGCGTAGACGGCGCACATCGCCCGGCGCTTTTCGCGGGGCAGCAGGATGAACGACCAGTAGAAATTCTTGGCTCGTTGGCGAGCCACCGAGACGCAGTGGGCGTAGGATGCGTCGATCGTATTCATGAAGCAAGTGCCGCGCGGGCCAGGCTGCGGATCAACAACGCTGCGCGCTCGGGCTTCGAAATCGACGGCCGCCGTGAGAGCACGTCATAACCCTGGCGCCGGATCTTATCGAGTACCCTCATCCCGCCGCGCGAGAACAGGTCGATGTCCAACGCCAGTCTCCGGTCCAGCGTCTTGATGAGCGGCAGACCCTTCTCGAACAGCGCCTGTGCGTAATCCACTGCCTCACGCATCAACGCCTGGAACTGCGGCTTGAACTCCGACCGGTACAACTGCGGCACCGTGTAGCCGTGCTTATCGAACAGGTGAAGCGGCAGGTAGACGCGATCCGTGAGCAGGTCCACCGACACGTCCTGCCAGAAATTCGCCAGTTGCAGCGCTGTACACGTTGCATCCGACAGCCGGAACCGCTCCTCGTCCCTGTAGCCGCACAGCATAAGAACCAGCCGCCCGACGGGGTTGGCCGAATTCACGCAATAGGCCAACACTTCGTCCCAGTCCCGATACCGCGTCTGTGTCTGGTCCTGCACGAAGGCATCCAGTAGATTACTGAACGGATCGGCCGGAATACGGTGCTTCTCGATCGTCCGCGACAGCGCGGCGAAGACCGGATGCGTCGCTGGCTTGCCCGCATAGAGCGATTCAAGTTGCTCCCGCCACCAGGCCAGCAGCTTCAGCGATTCTTCGGTCGAGCCGGTTTCATCTCCCAAATCGTCCGACCACCGGCAATAGGCGTAGACGTTGAAGAAATCCTGCTGTAGCCGCTTCGGCAGAAACAGGCTGACAACGTGGAAATTCTCGTAATGGTGCGTTGCCAGCCAGCGGGTGTAAGCCAAGGCCTCATCGATGGACCAGGTACGGTTCATCAACTCGCCGTCGGCCAGGAAATCGATGGGTTGGCGGAACACCTTTCAGGCAGCCCAGGCTAAGGAATGATCGCCGTCTTCATGTGGCCGTTATGGCTCATGAGGTGGCGCATGACGTCGAGCAGATTCTCGAGCGGCTCTTCCCGGTTGATGAAGTCGTCCGAAGTGATGTGCCGGTGCGAGACGGTGTCGAGCGCCTTCCGGATGTAGGACGGCGTGTGGTGGAAACTGGCCAGACACGTCAACTCGGAGTAGTGCAGCAGCGACGTCTCCAGGTTCACCCGCGTATCGTTCGGGCATCCGCCAAAGAAATTGACCACGCCCCCGCGGCGCAACAGTTTTACTGATAGTTCCCAAGTCTCCGGATTACCCACTGCTTCGATGACGACATCCGCCCCGTGGCCGCCGGTCAGCTTACGAATCTGCCTGACCACTTCATCGTCGTTGGTATTGATCAGCGCGTCGTCGGCGCCCATGCGCAATGCACGGTCCAGTTGCGACGTGCGGCGTCCCAGGGCGATTACCCTGCATCCGTAGACCTTCGCCAGCCGGACGAACATCATCCCGATCGGGCCCTGCCCAATGACAACCAGGTTGTCGCCCGGCCGCGGCTTGGAATCCTCCAGTCCCTTCAATACGCAGGCCAGCGGTTCAATCAGCGCCGCGTCGTGGTAGCCCAGATGCGGCGGAATCTCATAGAGGTTGCGCTGGACGATGCGCGCTGGAATCCTGATGTATTCGGCGTAGGCGCCGTTGTTGAACAACAGGTCCTCGCAGAGGTTCTCCGACCCGCGCCGGCAGTAGAAGCAGTTCAGGCACGGCGCTGAATTGGCCGCCACCACCCGCTGCCCTACCCGAAAATTGTCCACATGTTCGCCCACCGCCACGATGTCGCCCGCGAACTCGTGCCCATACAGCGCGGGCGGCACGATCATTCTGGCGTGGTAACCGCGGCGAAACACTTTCACGTCCGTGCCGCACGTCAATGCCGTGCGCACACGCACCAACACGTCTCCGGGCTCAAGACTGGGGACGGCCACTCTCTCTACGCGGACCTGTTCCTTCCCGTAGAGCACTGCAGCCAACATGTCGGTGTTCACTTAAGATGTCCTCTGTGGCTGAACCATTATTTTTAACGATTTGCCATCCGGATGCAATGCCATGTGAATGCCTTCATTAATCTTATCAAGGCTCAGCGTGTGGCTGATCAGTCCAGCCACGGGCAATTCGCCCTCCAGGACGAGCCTCGCCGATTCGGCCTGCAAGTCCACCGATGCCGAATACACGCCGGTCAACGACCTCTCATCCTTGCAGATGCCCGCTCCGGACAACTCGATTCTTTCAGTGTCCGAGGTCTGCGCAAACAGCAGAATCCTCGCTCCCGGCCGCGACGCCCGCAGCGCTTCCTCGACGATGCGCGGCGCCGATGCCGCGACAAACACCTGGTCCGCGCCGCGCCCGCCCGTCATCGACTTCAGCAACGCCGCCACATCCGTCTCTCTCGGATCCACCGCCTCGCCGGCGCCGAACTTCCGCGAAAGCGCCAACCGCTCCGGCATCGTGTCAGTGGCGACGATCCGCGCGCCTGTCCGTTTGACGAGCATGGTGAAGATCAGGCCAATCGGTCCCTGCCCCTGAATCAGGACGCTGTCGCCCGGCTGCGGGTTCATCTCCACCACGGCCTTGTGGCAAGTGTTTACAGGCTCAACAAAACTCGCCACCTCGTATGACACGCCGTCGGGAATCAACTCCACGCCGTCGCGGACAATCCAGTCCATGATCCGGATGTACTGCGAAAACCCGCCGCCTGCCGGCTCGAACCCGGCCGTGATGCCCACCTTCTTGTACCCGGCGCACTGCGCATACAACTTGCGGTCGCAGTAGAAGCAGTTGCGGCACGGGATGTGATGGAACGCCACCACTCGATCACCCACCTTGAACTTCTCGACCCCTTCGCCCACACTGACCACCTCGCCGGCCGTCTCGTGCCCGTAAACCCGCGGCGGCGGGAGCAGGTCATGCTCCACTTTCTTCAGGTCGGTGTGGCAGATCCCGCAGGCGTGCACCCGCACCAGCAACTCGCCTCGCCCGATTTCGGGTACCGCGATCTGCTGGACTTCGAGCCGCCCATGTCCGGTATAAACGGCGGCCCTCATTGTTGAAGGAATCGGTTCAAAAACTGCAGTGGACAAGAAAATCTCCCAAGGAACGAGTTGCCCGCAGGCTATCCGTGTTCAAACGCAGCAGTCCGCGGATGGACCAGGGGCGAGCCAGGGCCGCGCCCAGAATCCGGCCGCGGCTAAACCGCCCCGACGGGGCGCGGTAAAGGTTGAAATCGAGCGGCAGAGTGTCGCAAGCCGAATCGCTCACCACCCGCACACAGTAGAAGGGAAGCCCCTCGTCATGGGCCACCTGAGCGACAGCCGCTGCTTCCATCTCCACGGCGCGTGCGCCCATCGAGCGGTAGAGCGACAGCTTTTCGTCCGCCGTGATCACCACCCGGTCCCGTGAAAGCAGCCGCCCGGATGGCGTGGATCCGCCTTCCTGCCGAACGGCCAGCGCGGCCCAATGCCGGTCGCCCTCGCCAATCACCTCGTCGGCGACGAAGACATCGCCCACCTTCAAATCCGGGTCCAGCCCGCCGCAAAATCCAGTCGAAAGCAACGAGCCGGCTGGCCCTAGCTCCAGAGCCACCCGAGCCGCCGCAGTCGCGCGCGCCGGGCCCGGACCGTCCGCCACCAGCAGCCACGGCCTGCCGCCGATCCGCGCCCGGCACGCATACGATGCCCGCGTACGCACGGCTTCAACCGACGTCGCATGAGCCAGCAACCCGGAAAACTCCCGGGGCTCGGCGGCAATCGCGGCGATGGGCTGCTCAGTTGTATCCATTCGCGTCAAACCACTCGACCGCGTTCCGCAGTCCCTTCTCCGCCGGCGACGGATTGAAACCCAACTCCCTGCGCGCCTTCTCCGTCGAAACGAACATCTTCTTCCTCGCCATCCACACCGCGTCCAGCGGCGCCCGAGGCGGCCGCCCCGTTACGTTGGCCCAACCTGTCGAAACCACCCCCGCCGCATACGCCGCAAACCACGGAATCCTGACCCGCGGCGCAGGCCGCCCGGTGATGGCGGCCAGTTTCTCGAAAATCTCCCGCAGCGTCAGATTCTCGCTGCCCAATATGTACCGTTCTCCAGGGCGCCCTTTTTCGCAGGCCAGCCAGTGCCCTTCAGCCGTCTCCCGCGCATCCACGACATTCAAGCCCGTGTCCAGATACGCCGGCATCCGCCCTCGGATGAAATCCAGAATCGTCTGGCCCGTAGGCGTCGGCTTCACATCATGGGATCCGGCGGGAGCCGTCGGGTTGACTATCACCACGGGGAGTCCGAGCGCGGCAAACCTAAGCGCTTCACGCTCAGCCAGGAACTTCGATCGCTTGTAACTCCCCGTCATATCTTCCAGACCGGCCGGCGTCGACTCGTCACCCAGCGAGTTCTCTACCAGGCCGATACACCCAACCGTGCTCGTATAAACAATTCTATCGACTCCGGCCCGCATGGTGGCTTCCAGCAGGTTGCGCGTCCCATCCACATTCGACCGGTACATCTCCGCCGGGTCCCTCGCCCACAGCCGGTAATCGGCCGCGGCATGGAAGACAAGTTCACATCCTTGAACGGCGCGGCCAAGCGATTCCGCGTCGCGCAAATCGCCCGCCACCTCCTCGATGTCCGGATCCGTGATAGACCCCGCCCGCCGCGCCAGACCCCTCACCCGGTAGCCGCGCTCGATGAGCACACGCGCCACGTGCCAACCCAAAAAGCCCGACGCTCCCGTCACCAGCGCCGGCCTCATCGGGCCATCCTCCGCGGTCGTGATATGGTCCCTACTTCAGCGCCCACTTCAGCAGCTTCATGGAATCGCCGCTCCGGCCGTTGATGCCCAGCGCGGCCGAGGGTTCGTAGCCGCAGTGCGTCATGCAATGCTCGCAGCGCGGATCGTTGCCTGCGCCATAGCTCTCCCATGGCGTCCGGGTCATGAACTCCTCAAATGTCTTGTAATGCCCGTCGGTGATCAGGTAGCAGGGGCCTTTCCAGCCGGCGGTGTTGTAGGTTGGGTTGCCCCAGGCCGTGCACGGCAAGTCGCGCTCGCCCTTCAGGAAGTCCAGATAGATCGGTGAATTGTTGATCCGGAACCGCTCCCACAACTCCGATGCGTCCCTGAACTTCTCAATCACGTCCTCGCGCGTCATGAAAATCTCGCGGTCGTTGACCGACGAGTAGCCATAAGCCGGCGACACCATGTGCCCGTCCACGCCCAGCGTCTCCAGAAACTCGAACAAGGCCCGGATCTCGGCCATGTCGGTTTCCTTATAGACCGTCGTGTTGGTGCAAACCTTGAATCCGGCCGCCTTTGCCGCCTTGATTCCCTCCACCGCCTCCTTGAACACGCCCTCTCTCTCCACCGCCATGTCGTGCGTCTTCTCAAGACCGTCCAGATGCACGTTGATGAACAGCCTCGGATTCGGCTTGAACTCTTTCAGCCGCCTCTGAATGAACATGCCGTTCGTGCAGAGGTAGATGTGTTTGCCGCGGTCCAGAATCGCTTGCGTCAATACGGCGATCGGTTGGTACAACAGCGGTTCGCCGCCGCAGATCGACACGATCGGTGCGCCGCACTCATCCACTGCGCTCAGGCACTGTTCCGCCGTCAGTTGTTCCGTGATCGTGTTCTCGTATTCACGGATACGCCCGCAACCCGTGCACGTCAGGTTGCATGCGTGCAGCGGTTCGAGCATCAGCACCAGCGGGAAGCGCTTGTTGATCATCGGGTGCGGCGCGGTCCGCTGGCTGCCGAGCGAAGAGTGCAGGATCTGGAACGGGTTGTTCGCGTCCGGCGCCGGCGCCCGCTTCACCTGCCACTCCGGCCGCGGCCGAATCTTGTTCTTCGCGATGTAGCCGGCCATGCCGGCAGTGAGAGAAAGAGGAAATCTCATAGTTGAATTCCCAGCGAACCGGCGGTGAAGCCCGCCCCGGAGTGTTTCAGGAAAGCCGTCAGCGCCATCATGGGCAGTGTCAGTTGGTCCAGACTCGACCGGCATTCGACATGGCCCGGCAGCAGCGTCCAGTTGTAGCCGTCGTCCCGCCAAATGCCGTCTTGCGTCTGCGTCCGCACTAGGTAATCGATGCCGCGCCGGACGCTTTCGCTTCCAGCATCGCCCCCGGCCACCAACCCCGCCACCGCGCACGCCGTCCGGACAGGCGACGACGGTGCCTCACCCGCCGCGCATTCCGCCGATTCGCCCCAGCCGCCATCGGCGTTTTGAACCGATCGCAGCCACTCGCCGGCCCGCAGAACAGCCGCCTCGCGGTCATCCACCCCCAGGCGCCGCAATGCCTCCAGGGTAAATGCCGTGGATAGAATCTGCCCCGAAAACCGCGGCAACCGCCAGTTCCCCTCGGCGCCCTGCCGGCCCATCAACTCAACGGCCTCGCCAACGTCGAACGGCAGCGGCGCGGTCTCGCCCAAGGCAACCACAGCCAGCGCGCGGTCCTGCCTGGACAGGTCGGCATGGGTTCGCTTGAGCGATGCCCATCGCTGTTTGAAGCCCTCGGGCGCGGAGTCGCCCGCCGCCATCACGTTCAACTGTGCTGGTAGCCACCACATCGCCTGCTCGCCGGTTTCGACCACCGCCCTGCGGGCTGCCGCCAGTGCTCCCCCACCCATCCGCACCTGGGCTCTTTCAAAAAGAGACAGTGAAACATCCCAACCCTGCCGTCCCGCACCCCTCCGGACTGCCACTTTTCCTTCAGCTTGAAGGATCGACAATGGCAGAAAGACGGGCCGCCACAGCGCTGGCATCAACTCCATCCGTTTGGGCAGCAACGCGAATTCAACCGGCGCTTCAATAAACTCCAGGAACGCCGGCAAGTCCTCGCCTGCCTCCATTGACACGCTGACTGCCGCCTCGTATCGCCCACTGTTCAACAGCTCCGCGGTCCGGGCGGCGGCCTCGGCGGCGGGTCGAATCAGCGAATCCCGGTCCTGCAGCCCTGCTCTCATGACACGGTCGTGGAAATGGTCGTCAGCCGTACCCCATCGCCCACCAACTCTCCCGGCAATTGGAACCGCACGTCCTCTTCGACGATGTCTACCTCGTCCAACGTCCCGTAGCCGCGCTCAACCAACGCAGCCACAAGCTCCTCAACGAGGTGTTCAGGAGCCGAAGCCCCGGCCGTCACCGAGACTATGTCAACACCCTCGAACCACTCGTCTTTCAAGAAAGACTTGTCGTCAACCAGGTAAGCTGGAATACCTGAATTCTGGCAAACCTCCACCAACCGCTTCGAATTCGAACTGTTCTGCGATCCCACTACCAGCAGCAATTGGCACATCGGTGCTACAGCCTTCACCGCCAACTGCCGGTTCTCCGTCGCGTAACAGATGTCCTGCGACTTCGGCCCGGTCATCTGGGGGAACCGCCGCCGCAACACGTCGATAATGCCCTTGGTTTCGTCCAGCGACAGCGTGGTCTGCGTCAGGTAGCACACCTTCGACGGGTCGGGAACCTGGACGTTCTCCGCGTCCTCTTCCGTTTCGACAATGAATGTGCATTCAGGCGCTTCGCCAAAAGTCCCTTCGATCTCTTCGTGGTCGCGGTGCCCGATCAGGAGAATCGTGAAACCCAACTTCGCGAATCTGGTCGCTTCCAAGTGAACCTTGGTCACCAGCGGGCACGTTGCGTCGATCGCCTTCAGCCCTCGCTCTTCCGCCTCTTTGCGCACCGCCGGAGAGACCCCGTGGGCGGAGAAGATGCTGCGGCCGCCGGCCGGCACTTCGTCCAGTTCGTTGACGAAGATCGCCCCGAGTCCCCGCAACTCATCCACCACGTGGCGGTTGTGGACAATCTCCTTGCGGACGTAAATCGGAGCTCCATACAGTTCGAGAGCAATCTTGACAACATCGATAGCCCGCACGACGCCTGCACAGAAGCCCCTCGGTCGC
The DNA here is from genome assembly GCA_964558355.1 of uncultured Candidatus Solibacter sp. Lineage (GTDB taxonomy): Bacteria > Acidobacteriota > Terriglobia > Bryobacterales > Bryobacteraceae > PNKE01. The sequence goes on along the minus strand of CAZLDN010000001.1, from coordinate 426 downwards.
AGAAGGATGACCTTCCTGGTAGAGCTTGGGTTTCCAGACATAGAGGGTGAAGTTGCTTCCAGTATATCAACGCCGTCCCACCCTCCGATCCGATCCCCGCACGCACCACGGCCGTCGTGAGTTAGCATCGAGACGAATGGACCGCCTCCAGACTTCGCTCACCACGTATCGGAGGGCGGACGCCCTCGTCCGCGCAGGACCCCCCGGTCCGGCTCCGCTCGAGCGGAGTATCCTGCGCACATTCCGGCGTGTGAGCCTTCTCCGCCGGCAACCCCAGGGTTCGCCGCTCCAGTTCCGGCGGCACGGCCTTTCTCTACGCACTTCCGGGAAAGGACACTAATGGACCGCCGGGCCATCTTCGTTCTAACCCTCTGTGCCGTGTTCCCCGTCTTCGCCGCCGATGCCGCCGATCTCGACCGCGACGGC